>NZ_RAWP01000150.1:0-19154 GCF_003668935.1 Corallococcus sp. AB032C
CACCCGCGGCCGCCCGTCCTCCCCCGCCCCCCGAGGCGGACGATGACGGCGGTGACGACGAGGGCGACGAGGGCCCCGACGACGGTGAGGCCTCCGCGGGTGGCGCTGGCCAGAACGGCGCCCCCGGAGCCGCTGGCCAGGGCGGCCGCCGCCGCCGTCGCCGCCGCCGCCGTCGTGGCGCGCAGGTGCACCTCACCCCGGAGGGCCAGGCCTACCGCATGCAGGCGGGCCCGGACGGCCAGCAGGTGCAGGTCTTCCTGACGCCGCAGGAGCTGGAGCAGTACCGCCAGCGCCAGGCGCAGCAACAGCAGCAGCCCCAGGGCGGCGGCCAGCCGCAGGGCCAGGAGAACCGGCCGCAGGACGGCGGCCAGCAGCCGCAGCCACCGCCGCAGCGGCACGAGCACCCGCGCCATCAACAGCAGCAGCGCGGCGGCGGACACGCCCAGGGCGCGCCGCAGCAGAACCTGACGCCCGTGGAGGGCGTGCTGGACACGGAGGCCAAGGGCCCCAACGCGTTCCTGCGTCAGGTGAAGCGCAGCCTGCTGGCGTCGCCGGACGACCCGGAGATGCCGAAGAACCTGGTGCAGAAGCTGCGCCTGCGGCAGGGCCAGTACCTCACCGCGTTCGCGCAGATGCGCGGCCACAAGGGCGTCATCCAGAAGGTGGACACGGTGGACGGCCGCCCGCTGGAGGGCGCGCCCCGGCTGCCGCACTTCGCGGACCTCACCTCCGTGGACCCTACCGAGCGGCTGAAGCTGGAGAACGGCCACAAGGAGATGGTCACGCGCGTGTTGGACCTCATCGCGCCCATCGGCAAGGGTCAGCGCGCGCTCATCGTCGCCCCGCCCAAGACGGGCAAGACGATCATGCTCCAGCGCATCGCCCAGGCCGTCATCCAGAACCACCCGGAGTGCCACGTCATGGTGGTGCTCATCGACGAGCGCCCGGAAGAAGTGACGGACATGCGCCGGAGCATCAAGGCGGAGGTCATCGCCTCCAGCTCCGACCGGCCCACGGGAGACCACCTCAAGGTCGCGGAGCTCGCGCTGGAGCGCGCCCGCCGGCTGGTGGAATCCGGCAAGGACGTGGTCATCCTCCTGGACTCCATCACCCGCCTGGCGCGCGCCTACAACAAGGAAGTGGACAGCTCCGGCCGCACCATGACGGGCGGCGTGGACAGCCGCGCCCTGGAGCGCCCCAAGCGCATCTTCGGCGCCGCGCGCGCCACGGAGGAGGCGGGCTCGCTCACCATCATCGGCACGGCGCTCATCGACACCGGCAGCCGCATGGACGAGGTGATTTTCGAGGAGTTCAAGGGCACGGGTAACTCCGAGGTCACCCTGGACCGCCTGCTCGCGGAGAAGCGCATCTTCCCGGCCATCAACATCCCCCAGTCCGGCACTCGCAAGGAGGAGAAGCTCTTCACCCTGCGCGAATACGAGAAGGTGAAGAAGCTGCGGCAGATGCTCTTCTCCGTGAAGCCGGTGGAGGCCATGGAGGCGCTCGTCAAACGCCTGGGCCGGTACACCTACAACGACGAGTTCTTCGACGAGATGTAGTCCCCGGGAAGCCCGCGCGGGGGTGGTGTGGCGAGCCCTGGATTGCGTAAGGTGAGCGCATGATTCAGGGCTCGGGCCGCTGCCACTACCACCCGGACCGCGCGGGCCTGGGCGTCTGCGTGGAGTGCCGGCGCGTCATCTGCCGCGAGTGCACCACGCAGTTCGAGGGCATCAACCGCTGCGCCAGCTGCCTCGAGAAGCGCCGCAAGGCGCTGGAGGGGCCGCCGCCCCGGCGCGAGTGGAGCGTGGCGCACGTGGTGCTGGCGCTCGTGGGCGTCGTGCTGGTGTGGGGCGGCGTCCTGTTGGCGGCGCACGCGGTGGGCTAGCGCGATGGCCGTCTCCGCATTGGAATTGCGCCCCCGGGGTCCGGTGGCCTTGATGGACGCGGCGCTGCGCCTGTGCGCGCGCGACGCGGGCGTGTGGGCCCTCACGCTGCCGGGTGGCGCGGCGGTGGTGGCCGCGCTGCTGCACCTGGTGGACGCCGTGGATCATGGGCGCTCCCCTACCCTGCCCGCGCTGTACGTGACGCTCGCGTGGTTCCTACGGGGCGTGGGCCAGGGCGCGGCGTGCCACTACGTTCAAGAGGTGCTGCTGGGCGCGAAGGCGGAGCCGTCCGTGCGCCAATCCCTGCGCGCGGCGATGGAGAGGCTGCCCAGCCTGTTCATCGCGGTGGCGTACCTGGCGCTCTTCAACGTGCTGACGTTGACGTTCTCGCTGGGCATCGCGCTGTTCCTCCTCTCCGCTCAGGGCGTGGGCTACGCGGCGACGATGCAGGGCCGGGGCAGCCCGCTGAAGCTGTACGCGGTAGGCTCGAAGCTGTTGGGCCCGTCTCGCGGGACGGCCACCGCGGTGCGCTGGCTGATGGGCGTGCAGGTGCTGGTGTTCCTCAACCTGCACGTGGGGCTCAACTTCCTCCTGTATCTCGGGCGGCAGCTCGTGGGCATCGACCTGACGTTCGCGGAGCGGTTCGCGTCGTTGGACAACCCGCCGTGGCTCGTGTTCCTCGCGGCGACGACGTTCGCCCTCTTCGAGCCCCTGCGCGCGGCGACCGCCACGTTGCTGCTGGTGGACGGACGCGTGCGGCAGGAAGGCCTGGACCTGCTGGCCGCCGTTCAACAGCTCCCGGAGCGGAGTACGCAGCGCGGGGTGCTGGCATCCAAGAGCGTGGCCGCGGCGCTGCTGCTGGCCACGGGCCTGCTGCTCGCGGTCCCCGCGCCGGTGGAGGCCGCGCCGGAGGCCACCGCGCCCGTGGACCGCAAGGCGCTGCGCACCCGGCTGGAGAAGGTCGCGACGGAGTGCGAGCTGCCTGAACAGGTGGAGGGCACGGCGCTCAAGGACTTCGATGCGCTGAACGCGCGTGAGACGGTCAAGCTCGAGCGCTTCGTGCGCCACCTGGAGCAGCTGGCCTACGACGACGAGGACTGCGAGACGGCGGCGGTGGCGCTGGAGAACGGGCTCGCGCAGGTGACGGCCACGGCCGAGGCCCAGGCGCGCGCGGATGCCCGTGCGGCCACGGACCGGGCGCGGGCCATCCTCGCGCGGCCGGAGTTCCAGGAGCGCCCGGAGAAGGCCCCGGCCGAACCCAAGGAGGAAGAGGTCCCTCCTTCGGAGCCGAGCTGGTGGCGCCGCTTCATCGACAAGCTGGGCGAGTGGTTGAGGGACTTCTTCAAGCGCAACAACCCGCGGCCCCAGTCGCATGACACGGCCCTGCCCGTGAGCGGAGGCGCGGCGGCGAACGCCCTCGTCGTGATGCTGGTCGCGCTGACGCTGGCGGTGCTGGGAGTGGTGGTCGTGAACGTGCTGCGGCGCAAGCGCGAGAAGTCGGGCCCGGCGCTGGAGGTGAGCACCATGGACGCCGCGGCGCTCGCGGGCAGCCCGGACCACGCGCTGTCGCGTCCGCCCGAGGGCTGGGCGCACCTGGCCGACGCGCTGGCCGCGAAGGGCGAGTACCGCGAGGCGGTGCGCAATCTGTACCTCGCGCTCCTGTCGCGCCTGCATCGTGACGGCGCCATCCACTACGACGAGACGCTGTCCAACTGGGACTACCTGCGCGCGTTCCGGGGCCGCCCGGAGGTGAAGGCCCCATTCCGTGAGCTGACGCGCCGCTTCGACTTCGCGTGGTACGGCAACGTGCCCGTGAGCGCCGACGGCTATACCGAGTTCCGCGCCATCACCGCCCCGCTGCTCGCCGCGCCAGCCGCGCAGGAGGCCGTCGGTGCGTGACCGTTTCCCGCTGCTCGTGCTGGGAAGCCTGCTGCTCGCGGGCGTGCTCGGGGCGTTCCTGGTGCGCGGCGCCCAGCGCGGCGGCTTCGCGGATCCGCTGTCCACCTTCCGCGCGGAACCGGACGGCGCGCGTGCCCTCTACCTGCTCGCGCAGGAGAGCGGCCTGCCGGTGACGCGCAACATGGCGGACCTGCGCCTGCTCACCGGTCATGAGGCGCTGGTGCTGCTCGCCGTGGAGGTCCAGGACTCGCACGAGGAGGATCCGGATCAGACGCGGCTCGCCTCGGATCCAGACGCGGGCGTGGACGACGAGGAAGCGCCGCACACGGGCTTCAATGCCCTGCGGGCGCAGCAGTTGGACGACGACGAGGTGGAGCGCGTGCTGTCCCATGTCCGCGCCGGTGCCTCGCTCGTGTACGTGCCCTGGGGGTCGCGGGAGAACGCGCTCCTGGACGAGTTGGGCGTGAAGCTGGACAAGGCGGACGTGACGCTGCCCATGCGCACGCTGGTGCCGTCGCTGCCCACGCCGTACACGCTGGGCGTGGAGCGCGTGGAGGCGAAGGTCCAGGCCTACCTCCGGCTGCCGGAGGGCGCCGTCACGGTGCTGGAAGATGAACGCCTGGGCTTCCCCGTGGCGGCGGTGATTCACGCGGGCAAGGGCCGGGTGCTGGTGGTGGGCGCCCCGGAGCTCGCGATGAACCCGGCGCTCGCGAGGGCGGACAACGCGCAGTTCTGGCTGAGCGCGCTGGAGGCCCTGGGCCCCGGCCCCTTCGCCTTCGACGAGTTCCACCACGGCTTCACCAACGAGCGCTCGCTCGTGGACTTCGCGCGCCGCTACGGCCTGCACTTCGCCGTCGCGCAGCTGCTCCTGGGCGTCGTGCTGTGGGCGGGCGCGCTGAAGCGCTTCGGCCGTCCGCTCCCTCCGCCGGAGTCCATGCGAGTGGGCGCCACGGACGCCCTCTTCGCCATGAGCCGCCTGTATCGCGAGGGCCGGCACCACGGCTTCGCCGCGGGACTCATCTCGCGCGGCCTCACGCAGCAGCTGGCGCCGCTCGCGGGCCTGCCTTCGCACTCCACCGCGGTCGCCGTCGCGGAAGGGCTGCGCACGCGCGGACGCCAGGACCTGGCGGACGGGCTGCTCGACGTGACCCAGAAGGCAGAGACCGTCCATACGGACGCCGACATCCAGGCCCTCGCCACTTCCGCCGCGCAACTGCGCGAGCGCATCCACCCCGCCGGCACCGGCCGGCCCCGACCCGGAACCCCATGAACGCCCCGCCCTTCTCCCCTCCTCCCTTCCCGGACACCGGCAACGCCGTGCAGGCCGCGAACGCCATCCGTGAGGGTGTCCTCGCGGAGGTGCGCAAGGCCGTGGTCGGGCAGGACGAACCGCTGGAGTTGATGCTCTGCGGTCTCGTCGCTGGCGGGCACATCCTGCTGGAAGGCGTGCCCGGCGTGGCCAAGACGCTGATGGCCAAGGCGCTGTCGCGCAGCGTGGGCGCGGACTTCAAGCGCATCCAGTTCACACCGGACCTGATGCCCGCGGACATCCTGGGCACCAGCGTCTTCGACCTGAAGTCCCAGGCCTTCGTGCTCGCGCGAGGCCCCATCTTCACGGACCTGCTGCTGGCGGACGAGATCAACCGCGCTCCCGCGAAGACGCAGTCCGCGCTGCTGGAGGCCATGCAGGAGCGCGCCGTGTCGCTGGAGGGCAAGAACCTCCAGCTGTCGCCCATGTTCACGGTGTTCGCCACGCAGAACCCGGTGGAGTCCGAGGGCACGTACCCGCTCCCCGAGGCGCAGCTGGACCGCTTCCTCCTGAAGATCGACGTGGGCTACCCCGCGCCGGAGGAGGAGGACGCCATCCTCGAGTCCGTGCACCGGGGCTTCGACGCGGGCGACCTGGCGCGCGCGGGCGTGAACGCGGCGGTGACGAAGGACGACCTGCTCCAGGCGCGCGCGGCGCTCAGCACGGTGAACGTGGAGCCGCCGGTCCTCGGGTACATCCGCAAGGTGGTGGCGGCGACGCGGAGCTCGCCCAACATCCGTCTGGGAGCGGGGCCGCGCGCGGGCGTGCACCTGCTGCTCGCGTCGAAGGCGCTGGCGGTGCTGCGAGGCCGCGACTTCGTCACGCCGGACGACGTGCGCTTCCTGGTGGGCCCGGTGCTGCGGCACCGGCTGCTCCTGTCGCCGGACGCGGAGCTGGACGGGGCCACGCCCGCGGACGTGCTGCGCGAGGTGGTCCAGGGCGTCGAGGTCCCCCGGTGATTCCCTCCGAGCGCCTGTGGGGGCTGCTTGCCCTGCTAGCGCTGCCCATGGCGCTGGCGGGCTTCTTCCCGGGCCTGGGCGGCGCGGTGCTGGCGCTGGACGCGCTGGCCGTGGCGCTGGCCGCGCTCGACTTCCTCCAGGCCCGCCGCGTGCGGCTGGAGGTGGAGCGCCTGCTGCCGGAGCGCCTCAATGTGGGCGTGGCCAATCGCGTCGAGCTGCGCCTGGTGCACCGGGGCGGAGGCACGGTGGAGGTGCGCGTGAAGGACGACGCGCCGCCGTCGTTCACCGTGGAGCCCTCAGAGGCGACGCTGCGCCTCACGCCGGACAGCCAGACGCAGTGGGTGTACCGGGCCACGCCCGCGAAGCGCGGCAAGTTCAGCTTCGGCGCCGTGCACGTGCGCGTGCGGGGTCCGCTGGGGCTCGTCTCGCACGAGCGCACCTTCCCGGCGGAGCGCTCGGTGTCGGTGTACCCGGACCTGCGAGGAGCCCGCAGGCTGCTGCTGTCCGGCGCGGCGTTGGACCTGGTGAACCTGGGTCTGCGGCAGCTGCGGCGTGACGGCCAGGGCAGCGAGTTCGCGCGCCTGCGCGACTACGCCCAGGGAGACAGCGTGCGCGACGTGGACTGGAAGGCCACCGCGCGTCGGGGCAAGCCGGTGACGCGGGTGCTGGAGTCAGAGCGCTCGCAGGCGTTGATCATCTGCGTGGACGCGGGGCGCTCCATGGCGGCCCAGGTGGACGGCCTCACCAAGTTGGATCACGCGGTGAACGCGGCGCTGTTCCTCGCCTTCGTGGCCATCCGCAACGGGGACCGAGTGGGCCTGGCCCTCTTCGCGGACGGAGTGAAGGCCTACCTGCCGCCCGCGGCGGGCCGGGGCCAGTACCGCAAGCTGGTGGACACGCTCTACTCCGCGACGCCCAGCCTCACGTACGTGGACTACCTGGCGCTCTTCAAGGAGCTGAACGTGCGCCTCAACCGGCGCAGCCTGCTGTGCGTCTTCACGGACTTCCTCGACGAGGAGCAGGCCGGAACGCTGGTGGCCCCGCTGCACCGGCTGGCGCGCCGCCACGTCCCGCTGTGCCTGTCCGTGAAGGACACGGCGTTGCAGAAGCTGCT
Source organism: Corallococcus sp. AB032C (assembly GCF_003668935.1). Taxonomy (NCBI): domain Bacteria; kingdom Pseudomonadati; phylum Myxococcota; class Myxococcia; order Myxococcales; family Myxococcaceae; genus Corallococcus; species Corallococcus sp. AB032C. The sequence goes on from NZ_RAWP01000150.1 coordinate 7,165, forward strand.
GCGCACGCCGCCGTCAGGACCCGAGGAAGCGTTCCAGCACGCGGTGGCATCGGAACTGCTCACGGACCGCGAGGTGCTCAAGGCGCGCGTGAGCAAGGGCGGCGTGCAGATGCTGGACGTCGCACCGGATGAACTGAGCCTCGCGGCGGTGAATCGGTATCTCGACATCAAGGCGCGCGGCGTCTTGTAGGGGAGCCACATGACCCGGACGGCATTCCAGACAGCGGACTTCACGGCGGAGCCCATCGACGACAGCGACACGCACGTCCTGCAACCGCTCCTCGATCGCTGCGAGGACTACCACCAGATCGCCTACGGTCGCCCCGCGCTCCCGGATCAGGCCCGGAACATCCCTCGCGAGCGGCCGCCCACGCTCGCCCCCGGCCAGGGGCACCTCTTCGCGCTTCGCGACGCGCAGGGCGGCCTCGCGGGGATGCTCGAAGCGCTGCGTGACTTCCCGGCGCAGGGTGAGTGGTACATCGGCCTGCTGCTCCTCGCGCCGGAAGCCCGGGGCCACGGTCGGGGCGAGGCCGTACTGAGCGCCTACGCGGACTACGTGCGCGCGAACGGTGGCCGACTGCTGCGAGTGGCGGTGGTGGAGCACAACGACGCCGGGCGCCGCTTCTGGACGCGCGTGGGCTTCCAACCAGAGCAGTGGGTGGGCCCCATCGAGCAGGGCCTTCGGATGAACCGGGTCCTGAAGATGACGAAGTCCCTCGCCTAGGCCTCGGGCCCCTCGCGCAGCCAGCCCATGAAGCGCGTATCGGGCACGTCGCCGCGCGCGCGGTGCAGGCCCCGCTTGAACAGGGCATAGACGCGGAAGAAGCGCTCCAGGCCCACGCGCTCCGAGGGCGTCATCGGATGCGTCCCGCACACCACCTTCGGGTCGCCCTTCCCCGCGTCGATGAAGCCCAGCACGGCCACCACCGGCACGCGCACCCGCTGCCCCTGCGAAAGCCGAGGCCCCAGCACCACCGCGTCCAGCGGGTCCCCGTCATCCGACAGCAGGCCCGGAATGGAGCCGTAGTTGTACGGACACGGCAGCGGCGACACGAAGTCCACCGAGCCATCCGCGCGCCGCTTCACCATGGAGAAGCGCGGACACTCAATCAGCACCTCCGGCTCACGCGGCAGCGGAGGCACGGACAGGTCCGGCCCACTCATCCCGCCAGCTCCGCCGTCGCACGCACATCTCCGCGCCGGCCGCGCATCCAGTCCGACAGCAGGTACGCGTAGACGCCCGTCCCCACCGTGAGCGCGAAGCCAACCTTGAAGGCCACCGACAGCTTCGGAGGATGAATCTGCGACACGGTGCCTTCGATGAAGCCCGCGAGCACGAACAGCACCAGCGTGCCGAACAACATCTTCACCGCGGTCACCGCCTCCTTGCGCAGCGCCTGTCCGCGAGACAACCCACCCGGCGCCACCATGCCCCGCGCGATGACGAGCCCCGCCGCGCCCGCGATGCAGATGGCCGAGATCTCCGGGATGCCGTGCGGGAGGATCCACGCCCAGAACCACCCCGCCATCCCCTTCGCCGCGTACACCTGCGCGAGCGCGCCCAGGAACAGGCCGTTGACGAACAGCATCACCGCCGTGCCCAGCCCCAGCGTGACGCCCAGCGCGAACGCCAGGAAGGCCACCTGGATGTTGTGCGTGAAGAGGAACGTCGTGAACTGGGCCTGCTCCTCCACGGTCATGCCCTTGCCCGCGGCCTCGTCCGCGGCGCGCTTCACGGGGTCCAGGCTCATGTGCTGCCCGGGCACCAGGTAGTGCGCCGCGTCTGGATCCACCACCATGCCCACGTAGCCGAAGCCCGCGCCCGCCAGGAACAGCAGCACCGACGCCACGTACATGCGCCACTCGTGGTGCAGGAGCGCCGGGAAGCCGCGCGCCACGAAGGCCCACACGTCCGCGAACCGGGGCCGGCGGCCCGGATACGTCAGCGCGTACGCGCGGCCCACCAGGTCGTTGAGGTACGCACTCACGTCCGCGGAGCCGCTGCGCGCGCGCACCCACAACAGGTCGCTGGAGACGGCGCGGTACAGCTTCCCCAACGAGCGGGCCTCGTCCAGGCTCAGCTTGCGCAGCCCCTCGCCCTCGGACTTGTCCAGCAGCGACTCCAGTTGCTGCCAGCGCGGGCGCCGCGTCTCGATGAACTCCGCCATCTCCATGGGCCCACTCTAACCGAGCCCCGGAAACGGCGAGGCGCCGGCCGCCCTCCCCGTTTCGAGGGAGGACTCCGGCGCCCCGGTGCTTCAGGACCGCGAAGCGCTACTTGACCAGCTTCTCCAGCGGCTTCGCCTCGGTGGAGGCCTGGGCCTCCGTCCACTCGACAACGGGCGTCTGCCACGCCATGCCCGTCTCCGCCGGGTCCATGTCCAGCTTCTCGAAGTCGAAGCCGTCACCGCCGAAGTACAGGTACTCGACCGTGGCGACCGTGTACTCCTTCTTCGGATCCAGCGCCTTGCCCTGGGCGTCCTTGAACTTGCCCTTGCCCGCCGCGGTGAAGCCGGCCACGAGCGCGTCCGGGTTCGCCAGCTGCTTGGCCAGGTCCTCGCCCTTGAGCTTCACGGTGAGCAGCGAGTTCTCGAACGGCATCGCCGAGTACACGCTGCCCAGCGTCACCTCACCCTTGGACAGACCATTGCGGATGCCGCCCTTGTTGAGGATGGCCCCGTCGGTCTTGAGCTGGGTGCGAACCGCGCCCGCCACCCACTTCGCCATCAGCGGCGAGTCCTGGGGGATGCCCGTCTTGGTGAAGCCGATCTTCCGGCCCAGCGCCTGGTCCACCTTCGTCTGCCACTCCGCGATGCGCTTCGCCGTCTCCGCGTCCGGCGTGCCGCCCGCGACCTCGACGACCTTCGTGTCCACGCCGGTCAGCTTCTGGCCCGCCGCCTTCGCCGGGTCGAACTTCAGCTGCGCGCGCAGGTACGAATCGAAGCCGCGACCCAGCGACGCGTACGTGGTGTCGCCCTCGGTCTTCACGCCCGGGGCGTCCGTGCCGCAGCGGCCACCGGCCACCAGCGACACCTTCCAGTCCGCGTGCTTCGCCAGCACCGGCTGCAGGTCCGTGGGGCACTGGTCCGCCACCACCACGACGACGTCCGCGCCCGCCTTGCGAGCCTCGGGGATGGCCGTGTTCAGCGCGTCCTCGTTGGGGGTGACCTCCAGGCCCTCGGCGCGGCCGGACATCGCCGTGCGCACCGTCTTCTGGGAGGTGAGACCCACCACCGCAATCTTCAGGCCCCGCCGCTCGTAGACCTGGAACGCGGGCATGGACAGGTCCTTCGCCAGCGTCGCGTCCGTCACCTTCAGGTTCGCGGCCAGGAAGGGGAAGCCCCCGGCCGTGCGGTTCTTCAGGAAGGAATCCTTGGCGTACGACAGCTCGTGGTTGCCCAGAGCGGAGGCCGCAAAGCCCATGTGCCCCATCACCTCGGCCGTCGGAGCACCCAGGAAGAAGGAGGAGATGGCCGGGCCCGTCCACAGGTCGCCCGTCGTCAGGGCGAGCGTGCCGGCATCCGGACAGGTCGCCTGGCCGTCCTTCAGCGGACCGGCACAGTGCTTTTCATCATTCACCCAGCGGCCCATCAGCTCCGCGGCGCCGCCCTTGCCATCAACGGGCAGGAGCTGGCCACGGGCGCTGCCGGTGACGAGCACCGTCACCTCCGAGGGCACGGCGGGCTTCGCGGGCTCGGCCGCCGGGGGCGGCGTGGCCGGAGCCGGCGGGGGAGTCTTCTCACAACCCGCGAGGGCTCCCAAGGCGAGGACCAGCGCGCCGGACGACAGCGTGAGCTGGCGGGAAGGACGACGGAAGGGACGCAGCGAGAGAAGGTTCGGGTTCACGGCCGGGCCTTTAGCACATCCCCGGCGTGGTAGCGTGAGGCAATGACGGGCATGAAAGGCAAGGATTTCAAGCCTTTACAGGAGGAGAAGGACGGCGGGACTCCCAGCGGAAAAGGGAGCTTCCAGGGCCGGAACTTCGCCTCGGAGCTGTGGGGCGAGGTCCGGGGTGGCGCCGAGCACTTCCAGTCCACGAAGGGCCAGCTGCCCAAGGGCCGCATCCGCCAGTTCTTCTACGGGGTGGCCCTGCCCTTCCACATCGCCCGCGTCACGCTCGCGAGCCCCGCGGTCCGCGCCACCTACGTGAAGGTGACCGCGCTCCAGACGGCGTTCCTGTTGGCCATCGCCGCGGGGTGGGCGTTCAACGCGTTCGACGGCGAACAGGAAGCGAAGAAGCAGGAGCGGCGGAAGGAGACGCCCGAGGCCCGGGCCGCGCGTGAGCAAGCACAGGCCCGTATCGAACAGCGGGCGAAGGAGCTGGAGGCCGCGAAGGGTGATCCGGCCGCCATGAAGAAGGCGCTCACCGCGCTCGTCGAAGAGGCCGTCAACGCGGGCAAGACCGGCGACCTTCCTCCGGAAGAAGCCGCCACCACCGCCGAGGACGCAGCGGATGAGGCCGCCACTGCCGTCGAGGAGGCAAAGGAGGAACACGCAGCGGCCGAGCCGCAAACCGGATCCGCGCGGAACGCCGACGAGACCGCGAGCGACACCGGGGACGCGGAGGACTCCCTGGGCGACCAGATCTCCGCCATCGTCCGAGCGGAGGTGGAGGAGGCCCTGCGGGACGTCCCGGAGGCGAACGCGAAGGGCCCGCGCATCCAGAAGGAACACCCGAAGAAGGGGTTCAACGTCGACGCGCCCAAGGTACGCAACGGCATCTTCTTCCTGGGCAGCTGGGAGTTCTGGGCGCTCTTCTTCGGCTCGCTGAGCGCGGTGCAGTGGATCGTCGTCGCCCTGTCACGCGACTACCACACGGTCCTCTCGCGCGAGGCCAGCCTCGCCACCGGTGTGCCTCCCGAGGACCCCGAAATCTCCCCGCGCGTGCGCCTCAACGTCCCCTGGCTGCGCGCGAAGTTCCAGCGCCGCTGGCGGGCCTTCATGCTGTTCCTGGTGGGGATTCCCGCCATCCTCCTGCTCTGCATCCCGCTGTGCTGGTTCCCGAAATCGTTCACCATTCTCAGCAGCGTCTGGGGCTTCTGGTGGCTGCTCGTCTTCACCGCCGCCAAGAGCGACCGCGCGTGGATGGCGCCCGTCACGCGTCCCCCCTGGTTCGTGCGCGTCTGGAGCGCGCTGCCCGCCCTGCACGTGGGGCCCCTGCGCAGCTACGCGGCGCGCCTGGCCCGCCGCTCGGAAGGCGTCGCAGCGCCCATCGCCGTCGTGGAGCGTCAGCCGTGGGTCTTCGCGGGGCTCGCGCTCACGCGGTTCGTGGGCAGCATCCCGCCGTTCCGCTGCTTCACGCGGCCGTTCATCCCGGTGGCCTCGGCGCACCTCATCGGCCTGGACCCCATGCAGCCGCCCGCGCTCAAGAGCGGTGAAGCCCCGCCCGCGCACGGCGCGGAGGACTGACTCACACGTCGGAAGGCGCGTTGCCTTCGGGCGGCAGGCCGCCAATGCCCTCCAGCGGCGAGTGGGGCTGCTGGGGGGCGCCCAGCTCCAGCCGCTGGCCCTCCTCACGACGCGCGGGCAGGTCGATGACGCTCTGGAGCTGCTGGCTCACGGAGCGGAAGAAGCCCGTGAGCAGCTCCGGCCGGTCCGCGAGCAGGTCCAGGAAGTCGCGCCGGTCGATGACAAGCACGCGCGAGTCCACCGCGGCCACCATGTCCGTGGGCCGGGGCGCGCCGTCCAGCAGGCTCACCTCGCCAATGGCCTCCTTCGCCTGGAAGCGCAGCACGTGCTCGCCGTTGCGGAACGCGTCCACCGCGCCCTCGACGATGACGTAGAGCGCGTCGCCCGGGTCGCCCTGGCTGTAGAGCCGCTGGCCCGTCTTGTAGGAGGCCTCGCGCGCCACCTCCGCGATGGCGGCGATGTCGTCCACGTCGCTCTGCGAGAAGACGCTCACGCCCTCCAGGGCGAACATCCGTTGGACGATGGTATCGCTCATGTCACCCTCCTGCGGGAGCACGTCCAGGCCATTCACCCGCGCCACGTGGCGGGCGCACGCGCGCAGCACCAGGTCCTCACTCTGCACGAGCCCCGCCAGCCGCCGCCACAGACGGCCTGGCGCTCCAGGCGGCAACTCGCGGTGGTGGGCCTCCACCTGCTCCATCACCAGCTCGCGCTCCTCCTGCGCCACCAGGTTCTCCAGCAGCTCCAACGCATAGGCGCGACGGCGCGAATCGTTGCCCACCAGGTGCTGGTGGATGCGGCGCATGGCCTGCGGCGGGTGCAGGAGGCCCAAGAGGAAGAACGAAAGCTCCAGCGCCTGATCCAACCGGTCGCCCACCGCGCGGGTGAGCAGCGACTGGGGACCCAGCGCCGCCTGCACGTCGCGGAAGGCCCCCACCAGTTGGCGATATGTGTCGCGGCGGCGGCCCAGCGCCTCGTGGATGCGGTCCACGTCCACCGGGTGGTCCGGCTGCTCCTCACGCAGGCGCGACAGCTGCGCGCCGATGCGGAAGTGCAGCGCCGCGTCGTCACGCACGTTGGAGAACAGGAGCGCGTTGAGCGCCGCGGACGAGCCGATGCCGCGCAGCACGCGGGGCAATTGCATCCGCATGGCCAACGGCGCGGCCTTGTTGTTGAGCTGCAGCTCCAGCAGCGGCGTCACCGCGTCGCCCAACTGCACCAGCGACTCACGCGCGGCCGGACGCTCCTCGCGCCAGCCGAGGAACGGCAAGAGGCGCGGCGCCAGCTCCACGTAGCCGCCCTCGCCCACCGCCATCAGCGCCACGCGCCGCACGGAGATGTCCATGTCCTCCAGGTAGAGCGACAGCGGCCCCGCGAACCGAGGGTCCTTCAGCCGGCCCAACAGCCGCGCCACCTCGCGCCGCTCGGCCACGGGTGCGTGGTCGCCCTTCGCCAGCAGCTCACGCAGGGACTCCAGCGCCGCGGAGTTGCCCTGCGTGCGCATCAGCGCGCCAATGGCCGCGCAGCGCAGCCCCACGTCGGAGCTGGTGAGCAGCGGCGGCAGCAGCCGCTCCGCGCGCTCCGGGGACAGCCGCGCCAGGGCCCACACGGCCTGGTCGCGGGGGCGCCGGGGGCCCTCCTCCACCAGCCGCTCCAGCATGGGCGCAAGTTCCCGGGCATCCATGGACAGGGCCAGCGTCACGCCGCGCTCCTGCACGCGCTCGTGGGGATGGGAGAGGAGCGAGGCCAGGTGCTGCCGCAAGGGCGCGGCCTCCGCCTGCTCCAGCATGTCCACCGCGCGCAGCACCCGCTCCGGCGTGGGAGCGCCCAGCGCCTCCACGAGCAGCTTCTGCGCCTCGCCGCCCAGCTCCACCTCTTCCTCTTCGTGCGCGCCCACCTGCTCGCCCAGCGCCGTGAGGTACGCGGGCTTGAGGCGCACCAGCAGGAGGCCCAGCGCGGCGCACAGCGCCACCACCGCCACGGCCATGGTGATGCCGTTGGCGCCCCGGCCCGCGCCGATGAGCAGCAGGCCCGCCAGCACCACGCCGCCCTTGCGCAACAGCCCGTCCACCGCGCTGCGCAGTCCCTCGCGCTGCTCGTCCGGCACCGCCGCGTAGAGCAGCTGGATGCCCACGGGAAGGATGGAGTAGCTCACCGCCGTCTCCACCAGCCGCAGCAGGTGCACCGGCCACAGCTGCCCGGTGGCCAGCGTGGCACCCGCCAGCGGCGCGAGCACCAGCGGCACCAGCGCCAGGTACATGAGCAGGCCCATGCGCTTGAGCAGCCGCTCCGCCACGAGCAACTGGAACGCCACGCAGAACAGGCCAATCCACAGCTGCAGCGAGCCGAACAGCGCCGCCAGCCCGTCCTCGCTCAGCGTGCCCTCCACGCGCAGGCGGAAGAGGTAGTCCACGAAGGACGACAGCACCGCGAACGCGATGCCAAGCGCCGCCAGCACCTGCGCGTAGGGGCTCGCCCCCAGGTAGCTCCACGCCGGGAACCACGCCTGCAACGAGCGCGTGCGCGGAGGCGGCGCCGGCTCCGCCTTGTGCAGGTGGTGGAAGATGGCGCCCGCGGCCAGCAGGCTCACCGCGCCGCTCACCACCACCGCGGGTGTGCCCAGCCGCACCGCCAGCGCCTGCACCAGCAGGCCGCCCGCGATGCCGCCGCCCATGCCAAAGCCATTGAGCACGGTGAAGGCCCGGCGTGCCTCGCGCGCGTCGAACGCGGACGCCATGCGGCCCCAGAAGCGGAACGACACGAACGTGCTGAAGCAGTCCGCGAACAGGTACAGCGCCAGCGCCGGCATGCGCTGCCCCGCGGACAGCGCCGCCGCCAGCCCCAAGGCCAGCACCCCGCCCACCCCGGTGAGGATGCCCGGGGACTCCGTGGGCGCGTCCGGCCGGGCGCGAGGCAGCAGCGTCAGCGACGCCGTCATCAACGCACCCAGGAGGTAGAGGTACGGCAGCGCCTGGGACTCGAAGCGCGACAACACCAGCGCGTTCGCGGACGTCTTGAGCTGCGTCACTCCCGCGATGAGCGCGAACTGGAACGCACCCGCCGGCAGGACGCGGCGGTTCCAGGATGAAGGTTCAGAAGGGGCCACGGGCGCGGGAATGCGGACAGGATAACGTGGAGCCCGCTATTCACGAATAACACTCTTCGGGTCCGGCGAGCATCCACCCTCCCGTCGGAGTCGGCCGCCCGCCTGCCCGGCATCGGAGCCGGAGTCCGGACTGGGAGTCCTTGCGGCCCCCACGGAAGGACACTCCTGTGAGCCCCACGGAGCGCGGGCCGCGTGGCGTACACTCCGGCGCCGTGACGCCCACCCCTGACACCCTGCTCGACGGCACCCACACGGTGCTGACCCCGGAGTACGTGGAGTTCCGCTTCACGCTGGCGGGGGTGTACTCGCGCTTCCTCGCGTGGCTGATGGACGCGCTCATCGTCGGCTTCGTCGCGACGGTGGTGCTGCTGCTGTTCCAGGTGGCCATGGCCGCGTTCCCGGGGTTCGCCAGCGCGCTGGGCATCGTCGTCTACTTCCTGGTGGACTGGGGCTACGGCATCACGCTGGAGACCGTGTGGGCCGGCCAGACGGTGGGCAAGCGCGTGATGTCCCTCCGGGTCATCCAGGAGAGCGGCGTGCGCATCGGCTTCTACCACGCGGCCCTGCGCAACCTGGCGCGCGTGGTGGACCGGCTGCCGCTGCTCTACCTCGTGGGCGGCTCGGTCGCGCTCGTGTCGCGTTCGCACCAGCGGCTGGGGGACCTGCTGGCCGGCACCATCGTCGTGCGCGAGCGGCGCCTCAAGATGCCCTCCGCACTGGAGACGCGCGGCGAGGAGGGCCTGCTGGCGGATCCGCTGTTCGTCTCGCGCGTGAAGCGGCTGTCCACCGAGGAGCGGGAGCTGGTGCTGTCCGCGGCCCTGCGCCGCGAGGAGCTGCGGCTGGAGGCCCGGCTCACGCTGTTCTCCGCGCTGGGCGCACGGCTCCAGGACTCGCTCGCCATGGAGAAGCCCGCCCACCTCTCGGACGAGAAGTGGACGCTGCTCGTCGCCGCCGCCCTGCTGCCCGCCCCGGCGGCTCGCCCGGGGCGGCCCACGTCCGGACCTAGAAGTACGTCGCCAGGCCCACGGAGCCCGTCAGCGACGTCTGCGTATCCTCGTTGAGCGCGATGTAGAAGTTGTACTGCGCGCGCACGCCCAGGCTCACCGAGTCGCTGAGGAAGAAGTCCACGCCCGCGTTGGGCCCGATGCCCACGAAGTTGCTGATGCTCTCCTTGAACACGATGAGGTAGCTCACGTCCGTTCCGATGTACGGGCGGATGGTCTCCTCCAGCAGCAGGTAGCGGATGCCCAGCGACGGCGCCAGGCCCACCACGCGCTTCTCCGGCGTGGAGAAGGTGTCCGTCGGGAACATCAGCTTCGACAGCGAGACGACCTCGAAGCCGTTCTCGATGTAGAGGCTGCCCTCCAGGCCGATGAACGGCGTCCCCGCGAGGCCCGCGGTGCGCTTGAAGTCCATGTAGCCCAGCGACAGGCCCAGACTCCGGTTGGAGAACTGCGCGTGAGCAGGAGCCGCGCCCAGCAGGGCAGCGAGCAAGCCGAAAGCACAAAGGTAGGTACGCATGGCGGGGCACTCTACAGCCGGCCTAACCCCTGGAAAACAGCGCTGATTCAGCACAAGCCCGGCGTTGCCTCACGGGGTGGCGCTCTCCTACACTCGGCCGGCCATGCGTCTTCGCCTCTTCCTTACGCTGACCGCCGCCGTTTCCCTCTCCACCACCGCCTGCCTCAGCACGCCGCCCCCGCACGAACGGGCGCTCATCAACAATGAGCTTTGCGCGCAGGAGATGGCCAACGGGGACCTGCAGAAGGCGGAGACCTACTGCAACCTGGGCCTGGAGTTCTCCCCCCAGTACGCGGACCTGTGGGCCAACAAGGGCCTCATCGCCATGTACTCGGGCAACAAGGGCAAGGCGAAGGAGTTCTTCATCAAGGCCCTGCGCTTCAACCAGGAGCACCTGCAGGCCTACCAGAACCTGGGCGTCCTCTACCTGGATGAAGGCGCCTACGGAAAGGCCCACGACAACTTCAAGCGCGCCCTGCAGGTGAACCCGGACAACCTGGAGTCGCGCTACGACCTGGGCCTCACCTACATGAAGATGGGCAAGAAGAAGGAGTCCAAGAAGGAGTTCGACACGCTGCTCGCGGTCAACCCCAACGTGGCCAACGCCCACCACAACCTCGGCATCATGGCCTACGAGGACAAGGACCTGGAGACGGCCTTCGAGCACATCTCCCAGGCCGCCCAGCTCACCCCGGACTCCTCGGAGGTGTGGCACGACCTGGGCACGGTGCTGATGGAGCAGAGCCGCTTCGCGGAGGCCCGCGAGGCCTTTGGCAACTGTGCCCGCCTGGATGAGAAGAACTCCAGCTGCCTCAACAGCCTCGCCGTCGCCCAGCGCAAGGTGGCCCTCACCGACTCCGCCCTCAAGGAGCTGAAGGACACCCAGACGGCGGAGAACAGCGCCCCGGCCATGTACCTGCTCGCGCGGCAGTACCGTGAGAAGGGCCTCCTCGCGGAGGAGGAGAGCGCCTACCGCAAGTGCGTGAAGCTGGATGCCAAGTTCGCGCCCTGCCACTTCGGCCTCTTCCAGATCTTCTCCGAGGCCCACAAGCAGACCCACGCTCAGACGGCGTGCAAGAACTTCATGAAGTTTGGAACCTCCGAGGAATTCCCCACCGAGTACACGACGTGTGAGAGATTCCTCGCCAACGACTCGTTCTAGCCGTCCCTTGGGGTAGCGACACACGCGATGAGCGTCCGTCTGACCGTCACACAGCGCAGCGAGGCCGGAGGCGCCTCGGGCCAAGAGGTCGTCCTCGACGACTCCGTCATCACCCTGGGGCGGGACAAGACCTGCCAGGTGGTGCTCCCGCAGCAGGCGGTGTCGCGCAACCACGCGCGCATCATCCAGGAGGGCACCCTCTACTTCCTGGAGGACCTGGGCAGCGCGTACGGTACGAAGATCAACGGCAAGGCGCTCCCCAAGGGGGAGAAGGAACTGCTGCGCAACGGCGACGTCATCGCCATCGCGCAGTACGACGTCCGCTTCGACAAGGTCGTGGAGATCGCCCCGGACGTCAGCGACAAGACGTCCTTCCTCGCGCGCGGCATCTTGAAGGACGCGATGCGCGGCCTCGCCGGCGGCGAGGAGCGCTTCCTGCGCTACATGAACGGCCCGCGCGAGGGCCAGCGCATTGAAATCTCCGAGGCCCACGAGCACGTCTTCGGCCGCGACGAGAAGGAAGCCGACGTCATCCTCAAGGACGACCTCGTCTCCCGCAAACACGCCAAGGTGCGCCGCGACTGGTCCGGCACGCACGTAGAGGACCTGGGCAGCCGCAACGGAATCAAGGTCAACAAGAAGCGGGTAAACCGCAAGGCGCTCAAGGACGGCGACGAGCTGGAGATTGGCGCCACCCGCTTCGTCTACGTGGACCCCGCCGAGCCTCCTGACGAGCCCGCCGTGAGCCTCGCCGCGGAGAGCCCCGTCAGCGCGCCGGCCCCGTCCCCGCCG
>NZ_RAWP01000151.1:0-18975 GCF_003668935.1 Corallococcus sp. AB032C
CCCCAACCCCCGACGCGGGCCCCCAGCCCTGATCTCCAGGGGTTGGGTGACCCCATGAAAAAGACGGTCCCGGATGGGCTTTTCCGGCCCTGTAAATGTCGGCCGCTGGACGTCGCGAAACGGCGTCGCACGTGATCTTAGATTGCAATGATCGATCCGACCCCAGCGGCAGGTTTACACAGGATCTTGCGTTGACACACCCGGTGACCCCCCATAGCTTGGGTCTCCCTGTTGCTCGCCCGCCACCCAGGGGGCACGTTCCCGGAACCCGGACGCTGGTGAGGTTTCCTTGACCGACACACACATCTGCCCGACAATTCGCTACATGTCGGGCTGTTGTCGCCAAGCCTGCGGATTCTGATCGGAAAGTAGTCCCTCCCTGTCATCTCCGGAGTCATCACCCACGGGGTCCGCCCACCCCCGATGGCTCCGCTATTGCCTTGCCCGGAAGTGAGACGCCCGTGACCGTCCAGACGCCTTTCAAGCCGAACGCCGTCGCCTCGCCGCCCCCCGACTCCGCCGCCGTGGCGCCCGCCACGCAGGCCCCGTCGGCCACCGGCGACTTCACCACCACCATGCGGGTGAAGAAGCGCAACGGCACGGCGGAGCCGGTGGACCTCAACAAGATCGTCCGCGCGGTGGGCAAGTCGTGCGTGGGCCTGTCGCGCGTGGACGTGATGCGCGTGGCCACCAAGACCATCAGCGGCCTGTATGACGGCGCCACCACGCGGGAGCTGGACAGCCTGTCCATCCAGACCGCCGCGGCGCTCATCGTGGAGGAGCCCGAGTACGCGCGGCTCTCCGCGCGCCTGCTCTCCACCTTCATGCAGAAGGAGGTCAGCAACCAGGACATCCAGTCCTTCAGCCAGTCCGTCGCCGCCGGCCACAAGCACGGCCTCATCGCGGACCGCCTGCTCACCTTCGTCCAGGCCAACGCGCGCAAGCTCAACGCCGCCATCGACCCGGTCCGCAACGACCTGTTCGAGTACTTCGGCCTGCGCACCGTCTACGACCGCTACCTGCTCAAGAACCCGCAGACGCGCGAAGTGATTGAGACGCCGCAGGACTTCTTCCTGCGCGTGGCGTGCTCCCTGTCCGGCGACAACGCGCGCGAGGCCATCGAGCTCTACCGCCTGTTCAGCTCGCTGGAGTACCTGCCCAGCTCCCCCACCCTGTTCAACTCCGGCACGCGCCACGAGCAGCTCTCCAGCTGCTTCCTCCTGGACTCGCCGGCGGACGAGCTGGACGCCATCTACAAGAAGTATTCGGACATCGCGATGCTGTCGAAGTTCTCCGGCGGCATCGGCGTGGCCTACCACCGCGTGCGCGCGCGCGGCTCGCTGATCAAATCCACCAACGGCCACTCCAACGGCATCGTCCCGTGGCTCAAGACGCTGGACGCGTCCGTGGCGGCGGTGAACCAGGGCGGCAAGCGCAAGGGCGCGTGCTGCGTGTACCTGGAGACGTGGCACGCGGACATCGAGGACTTCCTCGAGCTGCGCGACAACACCGGTGACGAGGCCCGCCGCGCGCACAACCTGAACCTGGCCAACTGGGTGCCGGACCTCTTCATGCGCCGCGTGGAGGCCGACCAGGAGTGGAGCCTCTTCGACCCGAAGACGACGCCCCACCTCACCGACCTCTTCGGCGAGGCCTTCGAGAAGGCCTACGCGGAGGCCGAAGCGCAGGGCCACGCCGTGCGCAAGGTGAAGGCGCGCGACCTGTACGCCCGGATGATGAAGGTGCTGGCCCAGACGGGCAACGGCTGGATGACCTTCAAGGACATCTGCAACCGCAAGAGCAACCAGACGGGCCAGCCGGGCAACGTCATCCACCTGTCCAACCTGTGCACCGAAATCCTGGAGGTCACGAGCCAGGGTGAGACGGCGGTGTGCAACCTGGGCTCGCTCAACCTGAGCCGCATGGTGAAGGACGGGAAGTTCGACTTCGACCTGCTGCGCTCCAACGCGATGCTCGCGCTCAAGCAGTTGGACCGCGTCATCGACCTCAACTACTACCCCATCCCCACCGCCGCGGACTCCAACCGCCGCTGGCGCCCGGTGGGCCTGGGCCTGATGGGCCTCCAGGACGTCTTCTTCCAGCTGCGCCTGCCCTTCGACTCCGTGGAGGCGCGCAACCTGTCCAAGAAGATCTCGGAGGAGATCTACTACGCGGCGCTCGTGACCTCCTCCGACCTGGCGGAGCAGTTCGGCGCGCACCCCTCCTTCCCGGAGACGCGCGCGGCCAAGGGCGAGCTCCAGTTCGACAGCTGGGGCATCGTCCCGGAGGACACGCTGCGCTGGGACGCGCTGCGCTCGCGCATCATGAAGGTGGGCCTGCGCAACTCGCTGATGATCGCCATCGCGCCCACGGCCACCATCGCGTCCATCGCCGGCTGCTACGAGTGCATCGAGCCGCAGGTGTCCAACCTCTTCAAGCGCGAGACGCTGTCCGGTGACTTCCTCCAGGTGAACCGCTACCTGGTGCGCGACCTGCAGCAACTGGGCTTGTGGAACGAGAGCACCCGCAACCGCATCAAGCTGGCCGAAGGCAGCGTGCAGGACCTCACGGAGCTGCCGGAGGAGCTGCGCGCCATCTACCGCACCGCGTGGGAGCTCCCCATGCGCGCGCTGCTGGACATGGGCGCGGACCGCGGCGCCTTCATCGACCAGAGCCAGTCGCTCAACCTCTTCGTGGAGACGCCCAACATCGGGAAGCTGTCCTCGATGTACTTCTACGCGTGGCAGAAGGGGCTGAAGACGACCTATTACATGCGCTCGCGCCCGGCGACCCGCATCGCCAAGGCCACCGTGGGCCAGGGCGGCCCGACGATGACGGCCGCCCCCACGCCCGCGCCGCAGGTGGTGACGGCGGAGGCGGAAGCGGTGGCGTGCTCGCTGGAGAACCCCGAGGCGTGCGAGGCCTGCCAGTAGTCCCTGGCGGTCCCCACCCTGCTGTCCCCTGTCGTCGTGTGAGTAAGGGAGTACCGAAGCAATGCTGCTCGATCCGGGAATGAACCTGACGCTGCGCCCCATGGCGTATCCCGTCTTCTTCGAGATGTACCGCAACGCCATCAAGAACACCTGGACGGTGGAGGAGATCGACTTCTCCACGGACCTGGTGGACCTGCGCTCGAAGATGACGGACGCGGAGCGTCACCTCATCCACCGGCTGGTGGCCTTCTTCGCCACGGGCGACTCCATCGTCGGCAACAACCTGGTGCTCAACCTCTACAAGCACCTGAACGCGCCCGAAGCGCGCATGTACCTGTCGCGCCAGCTCTATGAAGAGGCCCTGCACGTCCAGTTCTACCTGACGCTGCTGGACAGCTACGTGCCGGACCCGGCGGAGCGCGCCAAGGCCTTCGCGGCGGTGGACAACATCCCGTCCATCCAGCGCAAGGCGCGCTTCTGCATGAAGTGGATGGACAGCATCCAGGCGCTGGATCAGGTCCGCTCCAAGTCGGACCGCCGCCAGTTCCTCTTGAACCTCATCTGCTTCGCGGGCTGCATTGAAGGACTCTTCTTCTTCGCGGCCTTCGCCTACGTGTACTTCCTGCGCAGCAAGGGCCTGCTGAACGGTCTGGCCGCGGGCACCAACTGGGTGTTCCGCGACGAGTCCGCCCACATGGCCTTCGCCTTCGAGGCCATCAAGACCGCGCGCAAGGAGGAGCCGGACCTCTTCGACGCGGGAATGGAGAAGGACGTCGTGCAGATGATGCGCGACGCGGTGGAGTGCGAGACGCAGTTCGCCCAGGACCTGCTGAGCGGCGGCGTGATGGGCCTGTCCGTGCAGGAGATGCGCGGCTACCTGGAGTACGTGGCCGACCAGCGCCTGCAGATGCTGGGCATCGCCCCCGTCTTCCACACCAAGAACCCGCTGCACTTCATGGACCTGCAGGACGTGCAGGAGCTCACCAACTTCTTCGAGCGCCGCGTGTCGTCCTACCAGGTCGCCGTGGGCGTGGGCGCCGCCAACGACGTCGTCTTCGACGCCGCCTTCTAGGCGCAGTCCCCTTCCCTGCTCCACACATCAAGGCCGTGCCCCGCGACGAAGCGAGGCACGGCCTTCGTGCTTCCAACCCTCTTTAGACGGGGCGCTCCACGTCGCGCGGGCCCGCCACACGCTCCCGGCGCTCCTCGTCCGTCGCCTGCTCCGCGCGCGCGGCCGTAATCTGCACCGCCGGGCGGTTCACCAGCCGGTACACCGCGGACGCGAAGGCAGCCCCCAACAGCGGCGCGATGATGAACATCCACAGCTGGCGCAGGGCATCGCCACCCGCGAACAGCGCCGGGCCCAGGCTGCGCGCCGGGTTCACCGACGTGTTGGTGATGGGGATGCCCACCAGATGGATGAGCGTCAGCACCAGGCCAATGGCCACGCCCGCGAAGCCCACCGGCGCCCGCGAGTCCGTGGCCCCCAGCACCGTCAGCACCAGCAGGAAGGTGAGCACCACCTCCGCGATGAAGGCCGCCCCGCCGCCGTAGCCCTCCGGCGACGCCACCCCGTAACCGTTGCTGCCCAGCCCCTCCGCGCCCGCGGAGTAGCCGCCCGGCGCGCCCTTCGCGATGAGCAGCACCACGCCCGCCGCGACGATGGCGCCCACGCACTGCGCGATGACGTAGCCAGCCACGTGGCGCTTGTCGAACTTGCCCGCCATCAGCAGGCCCGCCGTCACGGCCGGATTCACGTGGCAGCCAGAGATGGGGCCAATCGTGTAGACCATGGCCAGCAGCGACAGCCCGAAGGCGAAGGCCACGCCCAGGAAGCCGATGCGGTCGCCCGCCAGCACCGCCGCCCCGACGCCGCCGAGCACCAGCACGAAGGTGCCCACCGCTTCCGCCAGGTACTTCTGCATCGCGTCGCCATTTGCGGGGGCCGTCCGGGCGGCCCTCACGTTTCCGTCTCGCATGTTCAAGCCTCCTCAGGTGTCCAGAGGAGAGGCTGTGCATGCGTGCGCCCCGCAACGCGTGAGGGCCCTGCACACGGCCG
The DNA here is from genome assembly GCF_003668935.1 of Corallococcus sp. AB032C. Taxonomy (NCBI): domain Bacteria; kingdom Pseudomonadati; phylum Myxococcota; class Myxococcia; order Myxococcales; family Myxococcaceae; genus Corallococcus; species Corallococcus sp. AB032C. The sequence goes on from NZ_RAWP01000151.1 coordinate 4,993, forward strand.
CAGTGCGGCGCGTGAACGGGGCCCTCGCAGTCCCGAGGCCCCCACCCCGAAGGGAGGGGCACCCGAGCCCATCAGGCGTTTCTCAGACGTGCTTCCAGATGCCGATGAACGGCAGGTTCCGGTACTTCTCGCCGTAGTCCAGGCCGTACCCGACGACGAACTTGTCCTCGATGACGAAGCCCTTGTAGTCGATGTCCACCTTCGTCTTGGCCCGCGCGGGCTTCTCCAGCAGCGAGCAGATCTTCACCGACGCGGGGTGCCGCGCCCGGAGGTTCTCCAGGAGGAAGCTCATGGTGAGCCCCGTGTCGATGATGTCCTCGATGATGAGCAGGTGCTTGCCCGCCATCGGCTTGGACACGTCCGTGGTGATGCGCACCTCGCCCGTGGACTCCGTGCCGCCGTGGTAGCTGGACACGCCCAGGAACTCGAGCGTCAGCGGCAAATCAATGGCGCGCGCCAGGTCGATGGCGAAGAACGCGGAGCCCTTGAGCACGCAGACGAGCGTCAGCTCCTTGCCCTCGTAGTCGCGGGTAATCTGCGCGCCCAGCTCCTTCACGCGCGCCTGCACGGCCTCCTCGGAGATGAGGACGCCGACATCCTTCTCGTGGAACGTCGTCACCGGGTGCTCCCTCTACACGTAGGCGTTGTTCATGATCTCCCCGAAGCCGCCGCCGCCGGGGACGATGTACTGACGGTCATCCAGGCCCCGCTCCTTCTCCCAGAGCAGGCCCGGCGCGGTGCCGAACACCTCCGGCGGAGACAGGCCGCGGTCCAGACGGAGCGCGTAGATGATGACGTCCGGGTGCTCCGTCGTCATCCGGCGCAGGTACTCCGGCGTGACGATGAGGTTGAGCGTGATGATGCGCCGGGCCTTCCCCGGTACCTTCGTCTTGTACAGGTGGATGGCCGTGGACAGGCTGCCGCCCGTGGCCCCCATGGGGTCGGGGAACAGCACGAACGCGTCATCCACGTCCCCGCCAATCTTCGCGCCGCCAATCTCCGAACCCACCACCGCCTGGGCCGCGTCGATCATCCGGCTCATGATGATGTGGTCCTGGCGCACCAGGGACGGATCCACCGTGAAGTTGAGCAGGTCGTACGTCACCTGCGACGGCAGCGTGCCCGCCCGCGCGATGTTCACCGTCACCACGCGCAGCTGCGGGTCCACCACCTCGCCCTGGTAGATGCCCAGGGGCGTGGAGTCGATCATGCGGGTGGGGATGGTCACCATCTTGCGCGGGAACTCCGCGTTGATGACCGTCTTCACCAGGTCCGCGTAGAGCTGCTCCACCAGCCGGTTGATCTGCGGCTGCAGCGTGCCCTTGGCGCACAGCGTGGCCAGCTGGGAGAGGAGAAACGGATTGCCCACCAGGTGGACGTTGGCCCCATAGTGGTGGGCCATCTCGTTCAACTTGAACGGCACGTTCGCGTAGAGAGTGTCGCGCATCGGATGGGGCTCCCGCGCCGGTCGCGGCGGATTGAGGCTTTCAGTCGAACAGCTTCAGCGTCTGTGGAGGGCTCGCCTCCGCGGGTTCCGCCACGTGACACTTGCGGCAGCGCGGCTCGTAGGCTCCCGCCGCGCCCACCACCACCCGCTCCTCGCTGCCAATGATGCGCTGCGAACGGTTGGCCGGGTTCCCGCACACCGCGCAGATGGCCAGCTCCTTCGTCACGTACTCCGCCACCGCCATCAGCTGCGGCATCGGCTCGAAGGGGCGCCCCTGGTAGTCCTGGTCCAGGCCCGCGCAGATGACGCGCATGCCCCGTTGGGCGAGCGCCTCGCACACCTGCACCACTTCTCCGCCCAGGAACTGCACCTCGTCGATGCCCACCACCTGCGTGTCGGGGGACAGGTGCCGGAAAATTTCTTCAGCCCTTTCGATAGGCAGGGACGTCAATTTCAACTGGCTGTGGCTGACCACCTGCGTGTCGTCGTAGCGGGTGTCGATGCGCGGCTTGAACACGCGCACCTTCTGCCGGCCGTACAGCGCGCGCTTGACGCGACGGATCAATTCCTCCGTCTTGCCGGAGAACATCGATCCGCAGATGACCTCTATCCACCCGATATCTTTGGGGAATTGATGCAATGGGCGCTCGGTGGGGGGTGGCTGGCGGGGCGAATCTCCGCGACCCACCCCTTCCCGTCAATTTCGTTTCCAGCCCGGCAAGCCCCCCGCCTCCGCCGCCTGCCCGGCTGCTTCCCTTGAAGTCCCGGAAGCCCTGGCAAGGGATTTGAATAGCCCTGGCTCCAGGTACCAGGACGGGAACCTTGGGGGTGGGGCGTGGCGGCGACGGCGAATGAGGTGCAGGCGGGGAGTTGGGCGCAGCAGGCTTCTTTCTACATGTCACCGGCGTCGGTGGCGCTGCTCATGCTGAACCTGTTGGACGGGCTGTTCACCCTGCTCTTCCTGCAACTGGGAGTGGCGGAGGAACTCAACCCGGTGATGCGCGTGGCGTACGAGCAGTCACCGCTGCTCTTCATGTTCTCCAAGCTGCTCATCGTGAACGCGGGGCTGTGCCTGCTGTGCCTGCACCGCCGGCTCAAGGCCAGCCGCTTCGCCATCCGAGCGGGCGCCATCGTCTACGCCATCATCGTGGTCTACCACCTGGCCTTCCTCGCCCACCTGGTGAGTCATTGGCCCTTCGGGGCATGACGGCTGGAGGCCCAGTGAACGGTCCCCAGCGCGACAGGTAGGGGGTGCTTGCTTTTCACCTTCAGTCTGTCCCAGGCTTCCCCGTAGCTCCGGCCTTCCAGGTTCGGGGGGGGACCATGAACATCACCGACGTCCGGGTGTTTCCGGTCGAAGAGGACAAGCTCAAGGCGTACGTCACCATCACCCTGGATCACTGCTTCGTCGTGCGCGACCTGAAGGTGATCCACGGCTCCACCGGGCTCTTCATCGCGATGCCCGCGAAAAAACGGAAGGACGGGACCTACAAGGACATCGCCCATCCATTGAACGCGGACACGCGAAGCCAGATGGAGCGGGTCATCCTCATCGAGTACGAGAAACACCTTCACCAGGCGCAGAACGGGACGCTCGGTCCCGTGGCGGCTGAACTCGACTAACGAACTTCCATTCGGGGCGCGCACGGGTTAGTCAGCGCCCCCATGCAGCCGTCGCGTGACTTCAAGGTGTTCGCCGGGAACTCGAACCCGGCGTTGGCGCAGCGCATCTGCGAATACCTCCAGCGGCCCCTGGGCAACGCGGTGGTGGACACGTTCTCCGACGGGGAGATCCACGTCGAGATTGGCGAGAACGTGCGCGGGCAGGACGTGTTCATCGTCCAGTCCACCTGCCCGCCGACGAACCATCACCTGATGGAGCTGCTGATCATGTGCGACGCCCTCAAGCGGGCGAGCGCCGGCTCCATCACCGCCGTGATGCCGTACTACGGCTACGCGCGACAGGACCGGAAGGTGGCGGCCCGCACGCCCATCACCGCCAAGCTGGTGGCGGACATGCTGGAGGTCGCGGGAGTGAACCGGGTGGTGTCCATGGACATGCACGCCGGGCAGATCCAGGGCTTCTTCAACATGCCCTCGGATCATCTCTACGGCTCGCCGGTGTTCCTGGAGGACATCCGCAAGCGCTTCACGGAGTCGAGCGAGCTGGTCATCGTCAGCCCGGACGCCGGCGGCGTGGAGCGCGCGCGCGCCTACTCCAAGCGGCTGAACACGGGGCTGGCCATCATCGACAAGCGCCGCCCGCGCCCCAACGCCTCGGAGGTGATGAACCTCATTGGCGACGTGAACGGCAAGGACGCCATCCTGGTGGACGACATGGTGGACACCGCGGGCACGCTCGCCCAGGCGGCCCTCGCGCTGAAGGACAAGGGCGCGCGCCGGGTGCTCGCGTACGCGGTGCACCCCATCCTCTCCGGCCCCGCCATCCAGCGCATCACCGACTCCGTCCTGGAGGAGGTCGTCTTCACGGACACGGTGCCGCTCGCGGCCGACGCCAAGGCGTGCCCGAAGATCCGCGCCCTGCAGACGGACGCCCTCTTCGGGGAAGCCATCGCGCGCATCCACCGCGCGGACTCGCTGAGCTCGCTGTTCGTCTGACGTCGTCCGGGCCTGCCCGGACGCAGCCAGGCGAATCGCCGTCTGCAAGCAGGGCGGCTTGACGAAGGACCCCAGGGGCTGGCATGTCCGGCCCCCTCCACCGGTTCCATGGGCCCGTCACAACGGCCCGGGCGCCGTCTTCGGGGCCCACCATGGGGGTGGGATGCCGAGGGCGCCCAGACGCCGGTGAACACCGCGGTACCCACCGATAAAGAGAGATTTCCATGGCCACCGACAAGAGCACCCTCGAAGCGCAGGCCCGTGAAGGTTCCGGCAAGGGCATTGCCCGCCGCCTGCGTGCGTCCGGCCAGGTTCCCGCCGTCGTCTACGGCAAGCACCTGAAGGCGCCGCTGCACATCTCCGTGGACCCCAAGGCCATCCGCACGGCCATCAACACCCCGCACAAGCTGAACACGCTCATCCAGCTGAAGCTGGCCGGCAATGAGCAGCAGGTCCTGCTGAAGGACTACCAGATGGATCCGCTCACCCGCGACATCCTGCACGCGGACTTCATCGCCGTGAGCGAGAAGGAGCAGGTCAAGGTGAACCTCCCCGTCGTGCTCACCGGCAAGGCCCCGGGCGTGGCGGAGGGCGGTCTGCTCACGCAGATCCGCCGCAACCTGGAGGTCTGGGCGCTCCCCGGCGCCATCCCGCTCCAGATTGAAGTGGACGTCAACAATCTGCAGATCGCGGAAGCCATCCACGTGAACGACGTGAAGCTCCCCGAGGGCGTGTCCGTGAAGACGCACGTCAACTACACCATCGCGGTCCTCGCCGCGCCGGAAGCGGCGGAGGCGGCTCCGGCTGCGGCGGCTGCGGCGGCTGCCCCGGCGGCGGGCAAGGCGGCGGACGCGAAGGCGGGCGACGCGAAGGCCCCCGCGGCGGCCGCGGCCAAGGCCCCGGCCAAGGCCCCGGCGAAGAAGTAGTCCTCTTCCACCGTTCGGTATCTCCTCGCGGGGCGGGCCTCTTCCAGGGCCTGCCCCGCTGTCTTTCCGGCCGTGGCGCCCCAAGCCTCCGGCCCTCCTCTGGAGCCTTCCATGAAGCTCATCTGCGGGCTGGGCAACCCCGGGCGCGAGTACGAGCGCCACCGCCACAACGTCGGGTTCATGGTGGTGGACGCGCTCCTGTCGCGCGCCCGCGCGGAGCTCACCCAGGACAAGTTCCAGGCGCGGGTGGGCCAGGGAAGCCTGGGCGGCGAGCGCATCCTCTTCGTGGAGCCGCAGACGTACATGAACCTGTCCGGCCGCTCCGTGGCGGAGGCCGCGCGCTTCTACAAGGTCGAAGTGCAGGACGTGCTCGTGGTGCACGACGAGCTGGACCTGCCCTTCGGGCGGCTGCAGCTCAAGGCGGGCGGCGGCGCGGGCGGGCACAACGGGCTCAAGAGCATGGTGCAGTGCCTGGGCGAGGACGCCTTCATCCGCGTGCGGGTGGGCATTGGCAAGCCGGAGGGCCCCAACGCCAAGGAGCGCGTGGCGGGCTACGTCCTGTCCAACTTCGACGACGGCGAGCGCCGCCAGTTGGAGGAGCTCGTCGGGAAGGCGGCGGACATGGCGGAGAGCTGGGTTCGCGACGGGCTCTCCACGGCGATGAACCGCCACAACCGCAAGGCCTGAAGCGCGGGGCCGGCCGCCTGCCCGCCGGTTGCCCCTCTGGCTCCCCTTGACTTTCCAGGAGGGGTCCTCTTAGAAGCCCCTTCCCCCGGAGTGCGTCCCACGCTTTCCGGTGGATGTTCTTTCAAAGCTTCCCGTGTTCACGCACGGGCCAAGGCGCGATGGTGACGGGCGCGCGAGAGGATTTCCCGTCCCCGGTGGTGGCCTTCGAGGGCCTCCGGCCGTTTCCCCGCTCCCCGGATGGTCCGGGGGGCACTCGACCCCAAGGGGAGAGAAACATGGCAGAGACGCAGGCCGCCAAGCGGCTTCGTGAGTACGAGACCATCTTCCTGGTCAAGCCGGACGTGACCGACGACAACGTGGACAAGCTCAAGGAGCGCGTCCGCACCATCGTTGCGCGTGAGGGCGGCAAGGTCCTCCGCTTCACGGTGTGGGGGAAGAAGAAGACCCTGTTCCCCGTGGCCAAGCAGCCCCGCGCCATCTACGTCCACACGAGCTTCCTGGGTGACGGCAAGCTGGTGGCGGAGATCGAGCGCAACCTGCGCAACCTCGACGACGTCACGCGCTACATCTCCGTGAAGATCGCGGACGAGGTGGATCCCGAGTCCCGTCCGGTGCTCGAGGACCTCAAGCTGGCCGGCGACGTCGAGGAGGCCCGTCCGGGCGCTCCCGTCGAGCGCGAGGGTAGCTTCCGCAGCGAGACGCCTGAGTTCACGGGTGGCGATTCGGAAGAGGAGTCCACCGAGGAGGCTTGATGCCTCTGACGGGACCTTCACCCAACCTTCCAGGAAACGAGAACGTTCATGAGCAACGGCATGGATAGCAAGCAGGGCGCGGGCGCTTCCCGCGGCCCCGGTGGCGGCGGCGGCGGCGGCTACGGCGGCGGTTCGCGCGGTGGCGACCGTGGTGGCGATCGCGGCGGTGACCGCGACCGTGGTGGTGATCGCGGCGACCGCGGCGGCATGGGCGGCGACGACGACAAGCGCGGTGGTCGCGGCTTCGGCCGCAAGAAGGTCTGCCGGTTCTGCGCGGAGAAGAACGCGTCGGTGGACTTCAAGGACCAGGCGACGCTGAAGTACTTCGTCACCGAGCGCGGCAAGATCATCCCCCGCCGCATCTCCGGCAACTGCGCGAAGCACCAGCGTGAGGTGGCGGTGGCCATCAAGCGCGCCCGCGGCATCGCGCTCCTCCCCTACAACGCGGTGGTCGGCTAGTCGCCGGTCCGCAACACAGGAGACAGGAACATGAAGGTCATTCTGCGTGAGGACATCGACAACCTCGGCAAGTCCGGCGAGCTCGTCACGGTGAAGGACGGCTTCGGCCGCAATTTCCTTCTGCCGCGCAAGAAGGCGGTCCTGGCCAGCGCACAGAACATGCGCCAGCTGGAGCACGAGAAGTCCGTGCAGACCGCGCGCAGCGCCAAGCTGAAGGGCGCCGCCGACGAGCAGGCCAAGAAGCTGGGCAACGTCAAGGTCACCATCAAGCGCAAGGTGGGCGAGCAGGACAAGCTGTTCGGCTCCGTCACGGTGCTGGACATCGCCGAGGCGCTCGCGGCCCAGAGCCAGCCGGTGGATCGCCGCCAGCTGCACCTGGCCGAGCCCATCAAGTCGCTGGGCAGCTACGAAGTGGAGCTCCGCCTGCACCGCGAGGTGACGGCGAAGATCAAGGTCGACGTGGTGGCCGAGTAGTCCACCGCTTCACCTGAAGCGCTCCATCGCTTCAAAGGGAAGGGCCGTCCGGGCAACCGGGCGGCCCTTTTCGCGTCTCCGGGGCGAAGGCCGTCCGGCTCGCGCCCCGGGCGGTCCGTTTCACGGCATCCGCGTGGGGCCAGGAGCGCGGGCGTGGGTATTTCAGCGGCGGACACCGCCTGGAGGTCCCCGCCGCATGAGCGCCCCACTCCGCCCCGCCGCCGCGCACCACCCCGACCTGGACTGGCTCCGGGTGCTGGCCATCGTGGTGCTGCACCTGTTCCACACCGGGATGATGTTCAACACCTGGGAGTGGCACATCAAGAGCCCCCAGGCGCTGCCGGTGCTGGAGCCTGTGATGTCCGTGCTGCACCTGGTGCGCATGCCGCTCCTGATGGTCATCTCCGGCGCGGGCACGGCGTTCGCCCTCCGCCGGCGCTCCTTGAGGGCGTTCACGAAGGACCGGACGAAGCGGCTGTTGTTGCCGCTGGTGTTCGGCATGTTCGTGGTGGTGCCGCCGCAGATCTACGTGGAGCGGCTGTTCCAGGGCCGCGTCCAGGGGAGCTACGCCGCGTTCTACCCGACGGTGTTCGACTTCGTGCCCTACCCCGCGGGCAGCTTCAGCTGGCACCATCTGTGGTTCGTGGCCTACCTGTTCGTCTACTGCCTCCTGGCCCTGCCCCTCTTCGCGGCGCTGCGCACGCAAGCCGGGGGGCGGTTCCTCGCGTGGGCGGACGCGTGGCTGTCGCGAGGGGTGAACGTGCTGTTGCTCGTGGTGCCGCTGGCGCTCAACCGGGTGCTGCTGCGCGACTTCCCGGAGACGCACGCGCTGCTGGATGATCCGCGCACGCTCATTCACTACGGCCTGCTGTTCCTCTATGGCCACCTGCTGGGCCGCTGCCCGGGCGTGTGGGGCCGGCTGGTGGCGCTGCGCCACGTGCTGCTGGCCGTGGCTTTGGCGGCGCTCGTGGTGGAGCTGGTGTGGCCGTGGCCGGTGATGCCGGTGGTGCCCGCCATCGTGGGGGGCACGGTGCTCATCTGGAGCGGGCTGCTGACGGCGATGGCCTGGGCGCGGCACCACGTGCGCACGGCCCCCGCGTGGCTTTCGCACGCGCAGGCGCTGTCGTATCCGTTCTACATCTTCCACCAGACGGTCATCATCTGCGTGGGCTACCTGTGCCTGCGCCTGCCGGTGGGTCCCTGGGCCATGCTCCTCGCGGTGCTCACGCTGTCTTTCGGCATCACGCTGGCGTTGTGTGAAGGCGTGTCCCGCGTGTCGTGGCTCCGGCCGCTCTTCGGCATGAAGCCCCGGGCCGCGCGTCCGGCCGTCCTCACCCCGGAGGCCGTGGGGTGAGGGCCTGGGAGGACGTTCCATCCACGCGGTGGCGCTGGCCCCGGCTGCGCTTGCGCCCGGCGCTGAAGGTCCTGGCGTTCGGGCTGGCCCTGGGTTTGTGGCAGGGCAGCGCGGTGCGGCTGATGCAGCTGATGCGGCCGCATCCGGGCCATTGGGCGCCGGCGTTCATCTGGGAGATGACCAGCGCGCTCGCCGTCACGCTGCTGCTCCCCGTCCTGATGACGGCGGTGCTCAACGCGCCGGCCCCCCGCGTGGGCTGGACGCGCTTCCTGGGCATCCACGCGGCGGCGTTCAGCCTCTTCACGTCGCTGCACATCGCGCTGATGGCGGGGCTGCGGCATGGCATCTACGCGCTGCTGGAGCTGGGGGACTACGACCTGGGGCCTCCCCTGTACGCGCTCCCCATGGAGGCGCAGAAGGACCTGATCACCTACGGCCTGGGCTGCGCGGTCATCTCGCTCCTGTACGAGTGGCGGGAGCGGCAGGCCCGCGCGCTGCGCTCGGCGGAGCTGGAGGGCGAGCTGCGGGCCGCGCAGCTCCAGTCGCTCACGGGCCAGTTGCACCCGCACTTCCTCTTCAACGCGCTGCACACCATCGGGTCGGTGATGTACGAGGACCTGCCGCGCACGGACCGGCTCCTGAGCGACCTGGGCCAGCTTTTGCGCGCGAGCCTGGAGCGCACCGAGCCCACCTGGACGCTGACCGAGGAGCGCGGGCACACCGAGCGCTTCGTCGCATTGCTCGCGGCGCGCTTCGGCGACCGGTTGGAGGTGCGTTGGGACGTGGCGCCGGGCCTGGAGTCCAAGCGCGTGCCCTGCTTCGCGCTGCAGACGCTGGTGGAGAACGCGGTGAAGCACAACCAGGACCTGCGCGGCGCGCTGGAGGTGCGCATCCGCGCGCGTGCTGAGACGGACCGCTGGGCGCTGGAGGTGGAGGACACCGGGCGCGGCTTCGGGGCGCCCTCCCCTGCCTCCGGGCCCGGCGTGGGACTGACGCAGTTGGAGCGAGTGCTCACGCTGCTTCATGAAGGCCGGGCCCGGCTGGAGCGCGGCGCGGGACCTGAGGGTGGCGCGCGCGTGACGGTGTGGCTGCCCCGGATGGGGGCTTCGTCATGACGGTGTTCCGCGTGCTGGTGGTGGACGACGAGGCGCCCGCGCGCGCGAAGGTGAAGCGCCTGCTGGCGGACGACGCGCGCTTCACCAGCGTGGGCGAGGCCTCGGACGGGACGGAGGCGCTCGCGCGCATCGAGTCGCTGCGGCCGGACCTGGTGGTTCTGGACGTGCAGATGCCCGGCCTCACCGGCTTCGAGGTCCTGGAGGCGCTCGGGCCGGACGCCTGCCCCGCGGTCATCTTCTCCACCGCCTACGAGCGCTTCGCGCTCCAGGCCTTCGAGGCCCACGCGGCGGACTACCTCCTCAAGCCCTATGACGCGGGCCGCTTCACCCGGGCGCTCGACAAGGCCCATGCGCTGCTGAGCGCGGGCACGCACGGCTCCGGCGCGTTGGACGCCCTGCTCGCCACGGTGGCGAAGGCCCGCCCGGAACGCCCCCTGGAGCGGCTGGTGGTGAAGGTGGGCGAGGGCTGGGTGCCCCTGCGCCTGGACACCGTGTGGCGCCTGTCGTCGGAGGACAAGTACGTGCGGCTCTTCACCGCCCAGGGCGAACACCTGGTGCGCCAGACGCTGCGGGCCCTGGAGGAGCGCCTGGACCCCACCCGCTTCGTGCGCGTGCACCGCGGCGACCTGGTGAACCTGGAGGCCGTGGCCCGGCTGGAGCCGTGGACGCATGGGGACGGCATCCTGGTGCTCAAGGACGGCTCCACGGTGATCCTCAGTCGCACCTACCGGGAGGCCTTCCTCCAGCAGTGGGGCGCCGCCGATTAAGCCCGACGCGCGGGGTCGCTTCACCTGGAGGCCGGGCGGAGGTGTCACGGCGGGTCGCGGCAGCCCTCCCGAACCTACCGGCTGCTACAGGACTGTTGCAGGAAACTGGACGTCCGCTGGACCGTGTCAGACGCTGCCTGTAGAGGTTCCAAGCAGCCATGCAGAACGTCCTGGACGGTAGGGAAGGTCGGCGGGTCCACGAGGATCTCGCCGCGGAGCGTGCGGTGCTGGGCGCCGTGCTGGCGGACAACGGGCTCATCACGCCCGTGGCGGAGGTCGTCCACGCGGACGACTTCGCCAGCCCTTCGCACGCGCAGATCTTCTCCGCGATGATGCGGTTGGATCAGCAGAGCAAGCAGGTGGACCACCTGACGCTCGCGGAGGAGCTCAAGGTCCTGGGCCAGCTCGTCTCGGTGGGCGGTCCCGCGTACCTGATGGGCCTGGACCAGGTCGTCCCGCTGGCGGCCAACGCCGTCCAGTACGCCCACATCGTCAAGGACCAGGCGCTGCGCCGGCGCCTGGCCAACGTGGGCCGGGAGATCCAGGAGCTCGCCAGCCAGGAGACGGGCGAGCTGGACGTCCTGCTCGACGAGGCCGAGCGCAAGGTCTTCCTCCTCGCGGAGAAGAAGCGCGAAGGCGACCTGCGTCCGGTCAGCGAGCTGATGGAGCAGACGCTCGACCTGCTGGACAAGATGAAGACCGCGAACACCGGCGTGACCGGTCTGTCCACGGGCTACATCGACCTGGACAATCAGCTGACCGGCCTGCACGCCGGTGAGCTCATCATCCTCGCGGCGCGTCCCGGCGTGGGCAAGACGTCCTTCGCCATGAACATCGCGGTGCACGCGGCGCTGAAGGAGAACAAGGCCGTCGGCATCTTCAGCCTGGAAATGCCCGCGGATCAGCTGCTCATGCGTCTGCTCGCGTCCACCGCGCGCGTGGACATGAAGAAGCTGCGCGGCGGCCGGCTGTCCCCGCACGACGAGGAGAAGTTCCAGGAGATGGCGGGCGCGCTCTACAACGCGCCCATCTACATCGACGACTCCGGCGGCCTGTCCCCGTTCGACCTGCGCGCGAAGGCGCGGCGCGTGAAGCAGAAGGACCCGCGCCTGTCGCTGCTCGTCATCGACTACCTCCAGCTGATGCACCAGAAGGGCAAGGTGGAGAGCCGCCAGTTGGAAGTCGCGGAAATCTCCCGCGCGCTCAAGCAGCTGGCCAAGGAGCTGGAGGTGCCCATCATCGCGCTCAGCCAGCTCAGCCGTAAGGTGGAGGAGCGCAAGGGAGGCAAGCCCATGCTCTCCGACCTGCGTGAGTCCGGCTCCATCGAGCAGGACGCCGACGTGGTGATGTTCATCCACCGCGAGACGGAAGAAGATGGCGGCGAGGGTGGAGGAGGCGGTGGTGGTGGCGGTGGCGGCGGTGGGGGCCAGAGCAACACCGTCATCCCCGTGGAGCTCATCGTCGCCAAGCAGCGCAACGGCCCCATTGGTTCCGTGGAGCTGGTGTTCCTCGCGGAGTACACGCGCTTCGAAAGCCGCGCCCGGAGCGAGTAGCCGCCCGAGTCAGTCCCGGCCGGTGCGCAGGTAGCCCGTGACGTGCTCACGGGCCGCCCGCACCGCGGCCTCCGGCCCCGTGCCCCGGCCCAGCTCCGCCGCCAGCGCGGACGCCAGCCGGCAGCCCGTGCCCCGGCGCTCCGGCGGCCGCTTCAACCGACGCCCTCGCATCACCACCGTGCGCCCGGCGAATGCCAGCACGTCCGCCAGCCCCTGCCCTTCCGGCAGGTGCCCGCCCTTCACCAGCACCGCGCCGAAGCCGCGCTGACACAGCGCCTCCGCTGCTTCCTGCGCGTCCTCCACCGTGCCCAGCGCGGGCCGGCCCAGGAGCCACGCGGCCTCCTCCAGGTTCGGCGTCACCAGCACGCGCGGGCCCGCGAGCGCCAGGTAGTTCCGGGGCGTCAGGCGCGACAGCACCTGCCCGCGGGAGGAGCGCACCACCGGGTCCACCACCCACCACGCGTCCGCGTCCTTGAGCGCCGCCCTCGCCGTGGCCAGCTGCGACGGACCGGGCACCACGCCCCACTTCACCGCGTGCAGGGGGCCCCACTCGCGCGCGGCCGTCACCTGCGCGGCCAGCATGCGCGGGGACGCCGGCACCACCGCGAAGGTGTGCGAGCCCTGCGCCGTCTGCGCCGTAGGCACAGCCACCGCGTCGCCGCCCCGCGCCCGCACCGCGGCCACGTCCGCCAGGAGCCCGGCCCTGCCCGTGGGCTCCAGTCCCGCCAGGAGCAGGACGCGCGGCCTCACCGTCGGTGCTCTCGCGCCTTCTGCACCAGCGCCTTGTAGACGCCCAGGTGCACCGGGATGGTCCCCAGCATCAGCTCCGGGTGCCACTGCACGCCCAGCGCGAACGTGTGCGCGGTGGATTCAATCGCCTCCACCACTCCGTCCGGCGACACCGCGCTCACCGTCACGTCGGTGCCCGGCTTGTTCACCGCCTGGTGGTGCGTGGAGTTCACCATCAGCTGCCCGTGCCCCACGGCCTCCGCCAGCTGCGTGCCGTTCTTCACCTCCACCGGGTGCTGCGGCTGGGTGCGGTCGTGCTTCTGCTCGTGGTCGCGCGCGCCCGGAATCTCTTTCAGGATGTCCTGGAACAGCGTGCCGCCCAGCACCACGGCCAACAGCTGCATGCCGCCGCACACGCCCAGCACCGGCAGGTTGCGCTTGAGCGCGCCGCGGATGAGCTGCGCCTCGAAGGCCGTGCGGCCCTCCTTCAGCGGCCCCATGCCTTCGCGGGCCTCCTCGCCGTACGCGGCCGGAGGGATGTCGAACGCGCCGCCCGTCACCACCAGCCCGGACACCCGCTCCAGGTAGGCGTCAACGCAGGACGGGTCGTCGGTGTACGGCAGCACGAAGGGCAGGCCCCCCGCGCGCAGCACCGCCTCCGCGTAGGGCACCTTCAATTCGTAGCGAGGGAAGGCGGAGTCGGCCGGCTGGGCCCAGTCCGGGCTGAGGCCGATGTTGGGACGGCGCGGAGTCGTCCCGTGATGACGCGGAGGCAGATGGTTCATGGTGGGGTACGTCCTCTGGTTAGAGGCCAGTCCCCCGCGCGCTGTCAAACGCCGCCGCCAGCTGCCGCACGCGCTCGGCGATGTCCTGGGCAAGCAGGGCGTCGGACACCACCGCCGCGCCGTGCGCCCCCGTCGCCGCCACGCTCGCGATGTTCGCCAGGCCCACCCCTCCAATGCCCACCACCGGCAGCGGGCTCTGGGCCACCACCCGCCGGAAGGCCTCCAGCCCCAGCACCGGCGCCTGCACCACCTTCGTGGTCGTGCCGAACAGGGGCCCCACGCCCACGTAGTCCGCCCCCGCCGCCCGGGCCGCCTT
>NZ_RAWP01000152.1:0-18900 GCF_003668935.1 Corallococcus sp. AB032C
CCTCGGGCTGGGAAGCACTGCGTGTGGCGGTGGCGCTCCGGCGGACGAAACTGGGGATGTGACTGGCGGTACGGAAGCCCAGGGAACCGTCCCCGCGCCGGCCCCGGAGACGGCTGCTCCCTCGCCCGGAACCCAGGCACCCACGCAGGCGCCCTCTGCCGAGACTCCGGCGCCCGCGGCCCCGGCGGCGAGCCCCTGGTCGCTCAAGCAGGGCGGCCCGCAGGACGACACGGGCTCGGGGCTGGCGGTGGGTCGGGGCGGGGATGTGCTGTGGGTGACGTCCGGCACGCCGCGCGCGGATGAGGACCGGGACCAGGTGGACGGGGAGCGGTTGGTGCTGACGCTGTCCCGCTATTCGGCGGACGGGACGAAGCAGTGGGCGAAGGAGTTCGAGCGCAACCGCCTGTCGGACCTGCGCGTGGCGGGCTCCACGGGCACTGACGGCGCGGTGTTCCTGTCCGGCAACGCGTTCCTGTACTCGGCGGACTTCGGGCTGGGCGAGGCGCAGGACGGCTTCCTGGTGAAGTTCACGCAGGCCGGCGAGCCCGAGTGGCAGCGCCGCGTGGGCCAGAAGGTCTACGCGGTGGCGGCGGACGCGGCGGGCGGAGTCGTGGCCCTGGGCGAGGAGTGGACGACGGAGGCCCACACGCCCCAGCTGGTGCGCTACGCGGCGGACGGCACGGCGAGCTGGACGAAGACGTTCGACGGCGCGAGGGAGGGCACGCTGCTGTCGGCGGTGGCGCTGTCGGGGGCGGGCACGTCGGTGGTGGCCGGGCGGCTGGTGGGCCCGGTGACGGTGGACGGGCGCACGTTCGACGCCCGGGGCACGGGCGGCTTCGTGGTGCTGGCGTTCGGCGCGGACGGAGCGCTGGCGTGGGGCCGCGAGGTGCCGGGAGTGAACGGGCGCGTGGGCTCCGTGTCGGTGGGCGCGGACGGCACGGTGGCGGTGGCCGGCGAAGCGGTGGGCCTGCTGGTGTGGAATGGAGTCGCGCTGGATGAGGGCGGTCCGTTCGTGCTGACGGCGACGGCGGACGGGCAGGAGCGCTGGGTGAAGCAGCCCACGTGCGGCGCGACGTCGGTGGGCACGGTCGCGGCGGTGGAGCCCGCGGGCCCGGTGGCCACGGCGTGCGGCAATACCGTGACTCGCTACGCGGCGGACGGCGCGCTGCTGGGCACGAAGTCGCTGGCGCCGGAGGCGTGCGAGAGCGGCACGTGCTCGCTGGCGACGACGGCGCTGGTGGCGGCGCCGGAGTCCGGGCTGGTGGTGTCTGGCTGGCAGCGCGACGGCGCGGGCGACACGTGGAACCAGGATGCGTTCCTGCGGCTCGTGACGCCCTGAACCTGACGGAGCCGTGGGCCTACCCAGTCGCCAGGCCCACGGCGCGTACCGCGTCCTGCACGAGACCGCGGACCCATGCGTGCTTCGGGTCGCCCTCGTTCCCCAGATGCCAGGCCAGGAGCATCTCGAGGGGAGGACTCGAGACAGGCAGAGGCCGAAGTACGAGCCCGAGTGCCTTCGCGTGCGCGGTGGCGAAGCTGCGCGGAAGGACGGCGAGCCGGTCCGAGCCTGGAACGAGCGGCAGTGCCAGGGAGAACGTGGTCACCACACGCGTCACGCGACGCGAGAACCCCTCCTTCTCCAGGAGCACGTCGATGCCGCCGCTCTGGACGCGTTCATGGACGAGCTGCGCCACCGCGCGGCTCGCTAATCATCCCAGCTCATCGATGATGCACTTCGCCGCCTTCGCGCCCGTCTTGTAGGCGCCATGGGCCGTGCCATAGGCCGCCCGCCACAAGGCCTCTCCCGCGAAGAAGATCCGCCGGTTACTCAGCGGCTGGTCATAGAGGTGCTTCCGGGCTCCCTGTCCACCGGGCTTCGTGTACGAGTAGGCGCCCTGGGCCCAGGGGTCCTGGCTCCACCGGCTGATCAGATACTTGTTCTGATACAGCTTCCGGACATGGGGCCCCAGGACGGGCCCGAGCATCGCCGTCAGCTTGGTGAGCGCATGCTCGACGACGGCGGCATCTTTCTCGGCCTCCATCTTCCTGGCGAGCTTGCCACCCACGAAGCCGACCACCACGTTCTGGTCGTGCAGCTTGCACACGAACTTCCAGACATGGCCCGAGCTCGCGGGCTTCGGCCAGACCTCGTCATACGCCTCGATGCCCGGGAGCGTCTTGCGGAGCTGCTTCAGCTCCTTGGCTGAGATCTGCCCCTCGTAGGAGTCTGGATCGAAGATGTCGCTGGAGAACTTGAGGGCGACCTTCATGTAGGCCCCCAACGGAAGGTCCGCGAAGGCCTTCTGGGTCGCCAGGTCCAGGGGTGGAAGGAACTCGATTTCCTTGCTCGCGATGATGCTGGTGGGGACCGCGACCACGACGGCGTCTGGCGTGAACTTCAGGACGGGGCCCGCGATCACGGACGAGGTGACCACGGTCAGGGTGTCGTCCTGCCACCGGATCAGTTCCGCCACGGTGGTGAAGTGCACCGTCAGCTCATCGGTGTACTCCTCCACCAGCGCATCCCCATAGGCGCTGATCAGCTTGCCGAACCCACCTCGGGCAAGGCAGTTGTAGCTGGTCTCCGCGGCTTCGCCTTCATCGCCGTCCTCGGCGGCGTGGTCGTCTTCGTTCGCGCCCTGGTCGTCCTCGTCGACAACGTCGTCGTCGACCTCGTCTTCATCTTCGTCGTCAGCCTTCGCATCCAGGTCGACGGTGGAGAACTCCTCCAACTCGGCGCTCTCCTCGAGCGCCGCCAGCCGGGCGACGGCCACGGGATACCAGGGATCCTTGCGGTCGACCTTCGCCGCCTTGGCCCCCTCGCTGGCCGCGCTGTTCCGGTCCCCCGACTTCACGGAGTTCTCGAGCGCCGACTCCATCGTCTCCACGTGCTCCTTGAGCTTCTTCGAGCGATCGAGGGAGAGGTCCGCGGGGTCCAGGTAGAAGTCGCTCTTGATCTGCTTGTAGATCTTCACCTTCAGGCGCTTCGCCTCGGTGAACCAGGGATTGGCGGGCGAGTCGTGCAGCCACTGGCACCCCAGGTCGACCGGAAGGCCCATGGATTCATCGGTCCAGGCACGGCCACCGAACCGATGTCGCGCCTCGATGAGCGTGACCTGGTAGCCCTTGGCGAGCAGGTCATGGGTGGCTTTCAATCCCGCGGCACCGGCACCAATGACGACGACATGAGGCATCGGAATCCCCCTTGTGTCGGCCATCTTGCATCGCGCCCGGTGCGGTCGCTAGCAGCTCAGGCCGTCGCCGCGCCCAGCTTGAGGTCCCGGTTCAGCCCCGCGTCCTTGCGCACGCGCCAGATGTACTGGTCCAGGAAGTAGTGGTGCAGCGCGAAGCCCCAGATGAAGCCTTCCATCAGGTCCCTCAGCGTGAGCCCCGCGCCTCCCAGCGCCAGCTTCGTGTCGAACGCGCCGCAGCCCGGATGCACGCCCATGCCGCAGCCCATTGTCCGGTACACCAGCGTGAACGCGAGCCCGCAGAGCGCGTAGACGATGAAGCGCTGGCTCACCTTCGGCGCCCAACCGAACGCGGCGCGGTCCACGCCGTCCGCGTGGTAGCGGTTGCGGTGAAAGAACCAGACGACGCCGTGGTACTGCACGTTGTGGAACGCCGTCACCGCCACGGTGAACATCAGGAAGTCCATCCGCCGCGACACCGACGGCCAGAACACCAGCGACGTCAGCCCCAGCGCCGCGCCCAGCATCAACAACTTGGGCCCGTTCACCCCCAGGCCCCGGCGCCACCGCCACACCTGCCTCGCCGCCAGCACCCCCACCACCGCGAGCACCAACGCGAAGCACGCGTGCGCCACCCCGACCTCCCAGGTTGGCTCCGCCATCATCCCCAACCTGCGCCGCGCCCCCGGATGCGTCAGCGCGAACGCCACGAACGGCGCGAGCAACCCCACGTACAGGGTCACGCTGTCCAGCCGCCGGTCCCACGCGTCCCGCTCGCCGGCCTTGCGCTGGTAGAGCACCATGATGCCGTAGTGCTGCCGCACCACGTGCCAGTACGCCCACAGCGCCGCCAGCGTCACGAACACCGCGAACGGCCAGCGCTGCCCGGACAGCACTGACGCCGCGAACACCGCCGGCCCCGCCGCGAACCACGCCAGGCTGCCCCAGAGCAGCCTGGCTCGCGCCTTCCGCTCCCGAGCGTCCAGGTACGTGCGCGACACCGTCGCGAACAGGTGCGGCCCATCCAGCAGCAGCACCCATGCCCACCACAACGGCGGCCCGCTCACGCCCCCCAGCACGTGCAACGCCATCAGCGCCAGGCTCGCGCCCAGTCCCCCGACCGTGGAGA
Organism: Corallococcus sp. AB032C; assembly: GCF_003668935.1. NCBI lineage: Bacteria > Pseudomonadati > Myxococcota > Myxococcia > Myxococcales > Myxococcaceae > Corallococcus > Corallococcus sp. AB032C. The sequence goes on from NZ_RAWP01000152.1 coordinate 4,321, forward strand.
GCAGGTCGTGCCGTCGGTCCACCAACCACCGCGCATGCAGGGGAACCGGGGCGAAATGGGGAACCGCGTTCATCGAGGGACTCCCGTCCGGTGGACCCGGACCTCTTCCTGCGTGAAACGAAGTCCCAGGATAGCGGGGACATACAGGTAAGTCAGATGCGCACCTGAAGGTCTCGAACGGGCACCGGCCGGACGGGCAGGGGGCCAGAACCCCCTTGAGGGAATGGCCCCCGGACGCGACAGTGCTGAACCATGGATCAAGGTCGGCGTACCTCGGACCGCAAGTCGGTCGGTCTGTTGGTGAAGCTCAAGCATGAGAGCGTGGGGAGCTTCACCGAGGAGTTCGCCACCAACATCAGCCCCGGGGGCATGTTCATCCGCTCGCGCACGCCGCAGCCGGTGGGCACGCCCGTGCGCTTCGAGGTGCAGATCGCCAACGGCGTGCGCGTGCTCCAGGGCACCGCGACCGTGCGCTGGGTGCGCGATGTGAACGACCCCGCGGGGCCTCCGGGCATGGGGTTGCAGTTCCAGGAGCTGGATACCGCGAGCCGCGCGCTCGTGGAGCTGATGCTCCAGCGCAAGCCGGGTGCCGTGTCGGCCGCCGCGCCGCTGCCGTCCATTGCTCCGGTCGTGGCGCCGGGCATCGCGCCGTTGGCAGCGCCAGGAATCGCGCCGTTGACCGCTCCGGGCATCGCGCCGGTGCGTCCGCCCGTGGCCGTGCCGCCCGTTTCCTCTGCCGCCGCGCCCCGGCCCGCCGCCGTCCCCGCGCGCCCCACCGCCGTCGCACCGCCCGCGCAGCCGGCCGCGGGTGGTGCCGCGCTCGATTCGCTGTTCGATGACCTGGATGCCCCGTCCTCCAGCCCCGCTCCCGCCGCGGACGAGCCGCTGTCGCTGGGCGGCGCGGACGAGCCGTTCTCGTTGGGCGCGCCGGATGAGGACCTGGGGCTGGCTCAAGCGGACTCCGCGAACGACGTGGACATCCCGCTGGATGAGCTCATCGCGGGGACGCCTCCGCCCACCGTGCAGGGCGTGCTGTCGGGAGACGACGAGCCGTTGCCGGGGCTCGACTTCGAGTTCGAGGTTCCGGTCGTGGATGAGCCCATCGCCATGGGCCAGCCGCTAGAAGAGGTGCCCATCGAGGTGGGGCTCTCCGTGGAGGACGACGCGGCTTTGGACGCGGGCGACGCGGGTGGATTCGAGCTGGATTTCTCGGATGTCGCCCCCGCGCCGCCGCCTCGTGCCGCGCCGGTGCCTCCGCCGCCTGTGCAGCGCGCGGCCCCGCCGCCTCCGCCCGCCGCGATGCCGGTCGTGCCGCCGGTGGCTCCCGCCAAGCCCTCTGGCGGCAGCGCCGAGTTCGACTTCGACCTGTCATCCCTGGACGACGAGGCTCCGCTGGAGCTGGCGCGCGAACCCACGTCCTCGCCGGGCCGTCAGCGGCCGTTGGGACGTGAACCCGCGTCCTCGCCCGGCCGTGCCGCAGCGCCGGGTCTGGGGCGTGAGCCTGGATCCGCCGCCGGCCGTGCTCCGGGTCTTGGACGCGAGCCTGGATCCGCGGCGGGTCGCGCCGCCGCGCCGGGCCTGGGACTTGAGCCTCGCTCTTCTGGAGGTCGTCCCGCGGTGCCAGGCCTGGGACTTGAGCCTGGATCCGCCGCCGGCCGTGTCGCCGCGCCGGGACTGGGGCGCGAGCCTGGATCCGTCGCGGGTCGCGCCGCCGTGCCAGGTCTGGGACGTGAGCCCGGATCCGCTGCTGGACGTCCCTCCGTGCCGGGTCTGGGCCTGGAGCCTGGATCCGCGGCGGGCCGTGCCCCGGGCCTGGGCCGCGAGCCTGGATCCGTGGCGGGCCGTCCCACGGCGCGCGCTCCCGGTGAGCTGCCGTTGGAGCCCGGCTCCTTCGCCAACCGCCCCGCCGCGCCCGGCCTGGGCCGCGAGCCCGGCTCAGCCGCGGGCCGCGCTCCCGACCTCTCCCAGGAGCCTGCGTCGTCCTGGGGCCGCGCTGTCCCGCAGCAGCCTCCCGCGCCGCAGCCGCCTCCCGCGCAGCGCCCGTCTGGCGGCAGCGCCGAGTTCGACCTGGACCTGTCCATCGACGACGACGGGCCGTTGGAACTGGCGCGCGAGCCCGTGTCCTCTTCGGGCCGTCCCGCCGCGCGGCCCATGGCTCCGCCGCCGCCGAGCGTGCTTCCTCCGTCCGTGCGTCAGGCCCCGCCCGCGCCCGCTGCTCCGATGGCCCCCGCGACGCTCGCGCCCGCCGCCGCGCCGGTGGCCTCCGCGCCGCCTCCCCTGGACGCCAACGGCCAGGTGCGCCCCATCTACCTCACGCCGCCGCAGACGCTGGCCGGCACGGGGCCGGTCATCGGCATCGACCTGGGCACCACCAACTCCTGCGTGGCGCTGCTGTCCAACGGCCGGCCCGTCGTGCTCCGCTCGCGCGAGGGCTACAACACCATCCCGTCCGTCATCTCGCTGAGCGCGCAGAACAAGCTGCTCGTCAGCCACCGCGCGAAGAACCAGCTCGTCCTGCGGCCCACGCACACCATCTACGGCGCGAAGCGCCTGGTGGGACGTCCCTACGACAGCGCCGTGGTGAAGCAGGTGCGCGAGCGCTTCCACTACGAAATCACCCCCGACGCCGCCGGCCGCGCCGCCGTGCGCCTGGGCACCGACGTGCTGTCGCTGGAAGAGGTGCAGGGCATCATCCTGCGCGAGTGCAAGGAGATGGCCGAAACCCACCTCAACCAGAAGGTGGAGCGCGCCGTGGTGACGGTGCCGGCCTACTACTCCGAGCCCCAGCGTGAAGCGGTCCGCAAGGCGGGCGCGATGGCCGGCCTCAAGGTGGAGCGCATCCTCAACGAGCCCACGTCCGCGGCGCTCGCGTACGGCCTCAACCGCGAGCTCAACAAGAAGGTGCTCGTCTACGACCTGGGCGGCGGCACCTTCGACGCGACCATCCTGCGCATCGAGAAGAACGTCTTCGAGGTGCTGGGCACCGGCGGCGACATCTTCCTGGGCGGTATCGACTTCGACAACCTCATCGTCGACTTCCTCCTGGAGCGCTTCCAGGAGAAGGAAGGCATCGCGTTCAACGGGGACGGTATCGCCCTGTCGCGCGTGGGTGACGCCGCCGAGCGCGCGAAGATGGCGCTGTCCGAGCGCAGCACCTTCGAGGTCCACATCCCCATGTTGATGATGGACGACGCAGGCCGTCCCCGGGACCTGCGCGTGACGATGTCGCGCCAGGACCTGGAGATGATCTGCGACCCGTTGCTCAACCGCACCATCGACGTGGTGCGCGACGTGCTCCTGGACTCCAAGCTGAAGGCCTCGGAGGTGGACGACATCATCCTGGTGGGCGGCATGAGCCGCATGCCGCTGGTGCGCGACAAGCTCAAGGGCCTCTTCAGCAAGAACGCGCAGGCGAGCGTCAACGCGGACGAGGCCGTGGCGCTGGGCGCGGCGCTGTACTCGGGCTCGGTGGACAAGGTGAGCAGCGTGGTGCTCATCGACGTGCTGCCCATGACCATTGGCGTGGCCATGCCCGGCGGCGGCTTCAAGCGCGTCATCGAGCGCAACAGCCCGCTGCCCACGCAGCGCTCGTTCGCCATCAGCACGTCGCAGGACAACGAAGAGCGGATGGAGCTGTCCGTCTTCCAGGGCGAGGACAACCACATCTCCGCCAACGAGTACCTGGGCACCGTGCGCATGGAAGGTCTCCCACGAGGCCCCAAGGGCTCCGTGCGCGTCGCCGTGACGCTCAAGCTCGACTCCGAATGCGTGCTGCACGTGGAGGCGCGTGAGTATTCGACGCGCAAGGAAGTGAAGGCGACGCTCGCCACGCGCTACTCGCCGGAGGAGCTCCAGAAGCAGCTCCAGGTGAGCAAGGAGGCGGTGAGCGCCGCCGAGGAGCGCCGGGGCGCGGACCTCAAGGAGCGCGCGGGCCGCTTCTGGGGGTTCGTGAAGAAGGCGCTGGGCCGCAAGTAGACTGGGTTCCATGACCGCCTCGGCCCCCCGCTACATGGCGCGCTTCCGTTGCATCGCGGAAGCGTGCGAGGACACCTGCTGCGCGGGGCTCACCGTGCCCATCAGCGAGTCGCGCTGGAGCCTGCTGCGCCAGAAGGTCGCGGGTACACCGGACGAAGCGCGCGTCGCGGGGCTGATTACTCCGAACCCGGATGGAGCCACGGGGCAGCAGGCGGGCATCCTGGGCAAGCGCGCGGATGGGCACTGCTCCTTCCTGGATGAGGCGAAGCTGTGCTCGCTCCAGCGCCGCTACGGTGAAGCAGTGCTGCCGGACGGTTGCTCCGTCTTCCCTCGAGTGCTCACTCGCTGGGGCGCGCAGGTGGAGATGGCCGGGTCGCTCGCGTGTCCGGAGACGGCGCGCCTGTGCCTGCTGGCGGAGGACGCGCTGGTGCGCGAGCCCGTGCCCGAGGAACAGGCCCTGCGTCCACAGGTCGCGCGGCAGGTGGCGGCGGGGGACGACGCGTGGACGGCCCACGCGGACACCGTGCGCGAAGCGATGCTGCGGCTCTTGAATCGGCGCGAAGTCCCGTTCGCCGCGAGGCTGTACGCGCTGGGCCGCATGGCATTGGACCTGGGCGACTTCTACTTCCCGGGGACCACGGCGTTCGCTTCATCGGATGCAGAGCGGCTCACGGGCATCCTCGGCGAGTACGAATCCACGGACACCCTCGCGTCCTTGAGCGCGCAGCTCGAAGCGCTGGAGCTGCCCGGAGGCCCGTGGGCCGGCATCTGCGGCGCCGTGCTCCGTTCACGCGAGGCCGCCGTGAGCAGCCCGCGCTTCCTCTCTCTGATGAACGCCGTGCGCGAGTCCTACGGCGGCGCGGACACGCATCCAGACCAGGCGTGGGAACTCCATGCCGCGCGGCGCTCCGCCCTGGAGTCCCTGCACGGCGAGCGCGTGCACCAGTACTTCCTGCACCACGCGCTCAACCACGTCCTGCGCCACCCGTTCACCGAGGCCGAGAGCCTCCTGAACGCCGTGTTCCTGCTCGTGCTGCGCGCCTCCGTGGTGCGCTGGGTGCTGCTCGGGCACCCGGCCGTGGTGGCGCTGCTGGAGGCTCCCGGTACGCCCGAGGCCGCGCTGGACGCCGCCGCCGTGGAGGCGTTCCAGGTCGTCGCCAAGCACGTGGAGCAGGCGCCCTCGTTCCTGGACTTCGCCAAGGGGCTGGCTGGCGAAGGTCCGGAGACCTTCGCGCGGCTGCTCATCCTGGTGAAGGGCCTGTAGCTCCCGTCAGCCCTGCTGCTTCGGCTTCGCGCCCAGCTGCTCCATGGCCTTCTGGAACGACGGGTACTCGTGCGCGCCCTGGATGGCCACCTTCTCCCCCAGGATGAACGTGGGCACCGCGCGGATGCCCATCTCCTGCGCCTCGCGCACGGCCTGCTCCACCACCTGGCGGAAGCGGCCCTCCTCCACGGCGCGCTGCAGTTCGTCCGGATCCAACCCGGCCTCCACGCCCGCGCCCCGGAGCGTGTCCCACTGCCAGAGGTCCTGACCCTCGCTCCAGTACCGGCGCAGCACCGCTGCGTGGAAGGGGGCCAGCTTGCCCTCGGCCCGGGCGTACTCCGCCGCTTCGTGCGCCCGGCGCGTGGACGGGATGATGTCCCGGTGCACCATCTTCAGCCCGGCCTTCGCGGCGCGGAGCTTGAGCGGGTTGTTGGGGTCCTTCATCCCCTCGCGCACGTACTCGGGCAGCGGCAGCCCTTCCGGCGGCGTCTCCGGGCGCAGGAAGTAGGGATGCCACTCCACCTGGACGTCGTACTCCTTCTTCACCTTCTCGACCTCGGCGAGGCCGACGTAGCACCAGGGACAGACGAAGTCGGACCAGACGTGGATGACGACGGGCGTGGACGTGGACATGGCCCTGCCTAACATCGCCGCATCGCGGCAGCCACCCGGAGTGGCCCGCGCGCGCCCCTTCCCACACTTCGTCTGTGGACAGCCCGCCTTCCCACGGGCACGGTCCGGGTTCCATCTCTCCGGAGGAACCTTCCGTGCCCCTGTCGCTCTTCGCGGCCCTGGCGCTCGGCGCCAACCCCGCGCCCGCGCCTCATCCGTTCAATCAACAGGACCTGGTCACGCTGCGCCGGCTCAGCAGCCCGCGTGTCTCGCCCGACGGCCGCCAGGTCGCCTACGTCCTGCGCTCCACCGACATGGAGATGAACCGCGGGCGCACCGACCTGTGGCTCGCCAACCTGGACGGCTCCGAGCCGCGCCAGCTCACCTCCCATCCGGACAGCGACACCGACCCTGTCTGGGCTCCGGACGGCAAGAGCCTCTACTTCCTGTCGTCGCGCGGTGGCTCGTCGCAGGTGTGGCGCCTGCCGGTGGATGGCGGCGAACCGCTCCCCGTCACGAAGCTGCCGCTGGACGTGAACAGCTTCGTGTTGTCGCGTGACGGCCAGCAGCTCGCGGTGGCGCTGGACGCGCGCCCCGACTGCGCGGACCTCGCGTGCAACACCCAGCGCGCCGCCGAGGCCTCCAAGAAGAAGACCACCGGCCGCGCGTATGATCAGCTCTTCGCCCGCCACTGGGACACCTGGAAGGACGGCACGCGTTCGCACCTGTTCGTCGTCCCCGTGGCCGGCGGCACGGCCGTGGACGTGATGAAGGGCATGGACGCGGACGCGCCCAGCAAGCCCTTCGGTGGCGCGGAGGAGTTCACCTTCACCCCGGACGGCAAGAGCCTCGTCTTCGCCGCGCGCGACGTGGGCGCCACCGAGTCGTGGTCCACCGACCTGGACCTGTTCCTCGCGCCCGTCGACGGAAAGACGAAGCCGCGCAAGCTCACGGAGAAGAACCGCGCCACGGACACCAGCCCCGTGTTCAGCCCGGACGGCAAGACGCTCGCGTACGTGGCCATGTCCCGCCCTGGCTTCGAGGCCGACCGCTTCCGCGTCATCCTGCGCACGTGGCCGGGTGGCCAGGAGCGCGTGCTGACCCAGGACTGGGACCGCTCGGCTGGCTCGCTCGCGTGGAGCAAGGACGGCGCCACGCTCTTCACCACCGCCAACGACGTGGGGCAGAACACCGTGTTCGCCCTGGACGTGGCCACCGGCAAGGCGCGCGGGCTCACCCAGGGCGGCAACGCGGACGGCGCCCAGCCCGCGGCGGACGGCCAGGTCGTCTACGCGATGGATGACCTGGACTCGCCGGCGGACCTGTACGCGGTGAAGGCGGACGGCACCGGCGCGCGGCAGCTCACCCAGGTGAACAAGGACGCGCTCGCGGGCCTGAAGTTCGGCGCCTTCGAGCAGTTCAACTTCCCGGGCTGGAACAACGAGACGGTGCACGGCTACGTGGTGAAGCCCGTGGACTTCGACCCGAAGCGCCAGTACCCGCTGGCCTTCCTCATCCACGGCGGACCGCAGGGCAGCTTCGGCAACCACTTCCATTACCGGTGGAACCCGCAGGTGTACGCGGGCCGTGGCTACGTGGCGGTGATGATCGACTTCCACGGCTCCACCGGCTACGGCCAGGCCTTCACGGACTCCATCTCCGGGGACTGGGGCGGCAAGCCGCTGGAGGACCTGCAGAAGGGCCTGAACGCCGCGCTCCAGAAGTACTCCTTCATCCACAAGACGAAGCGGTGCGCGCTGGGCGGCAGCTACGGCGGGTACATGATCAACTGGATCGCCGGCAACTGGGCGGACGGTTTCCAGTGCCTCGTGAACCACGACGGCATCTTCGACGAGCGCGCCGCCTACTACGACACCGAGGAGCTGTGGTTCCCCGAGTGGGAGCACAAGGCGCTGCCCTGGGAGAAGCCGGAGTCGTACGAGAAGTTCAACCCGGTGAACCAGGTGGCGAAGTGGAAGACGCCCATGCTCGTCATCCACGGCGGCAAGGACTACCGCGTGGTGGACACGCAGGGCATCGCCACCTTCACCGCGCTCCAGCGCCGCGGCATCCCGTCCCGCTTCCTGTACTTCCCGGACGAGAACCACTGGGTGCTCAAGCCGCAGAACAGCATCCAGTGGCACGACGAGGTGCTGGGCTGGCTGGACCGCTGGACGCGCAAGTAGCGCGCCCGGCGGAACGTGAGCCCTGGGGCGTCGCGCCCCAGGGTTTCATGCAGGTTTCAGGGAATGCCGAAGCAGTCGTCGATGCAGCTGGCGATGACCTCCGCGCAGGTGCGGTCGGAGATGCACTGCGAGCACTCCGCGGTGCGCTCGCGGCGTTTGTCCTGCTCGCTCTCCTTCTCTTCCTCCCAGGCGCCAACCTTCTCGGCGCACTTGCCGGTGTCCAGGTCGGAGTCGAAGCACTGCTTGCGGTAGTCGCAGATGGCGTCGGCGTCGTTGGAGCAGCCGGTGAGGAGCAGCACGGAGACACAGGAGGCCAGGGCAATCAGTCGTGACATGGCCCGGCACTATGCACGCGGATGACGCCTCCCGTGAATGCACTTCAAGGGAGGCGCCGCGCACTTCACCGCTGCTGCATTACTTCGTCTTCGTCGCACCGCCGGTGGAGCCGTGGTCCATGGATCCGTGCTCCATGGTGCCGCCCTGCGTGCCGGCGCCGCCCACGCCCATGGCGTCGTCCAGCTTGCCCAGCGTCTGGTAGGCCATGTCGCGATGCCGGGGCAGTTCCTGGGTGAGGTTCGTGAGCAGCGTGGCCAGCTCGCCCGTGGCGCCCATGCCCTGCTGGGCGGCCATCACCTTGCCGATGGCGGCGTCATGCGCGCCAACCTGTCCGGCCATGTACGTCGAGTCGAACGGCGCGCCCTTCAGCGCCTGGAGCTTCTCCATGTCCGCCTTGTCCGCGGCCATGGCCTTCTTCTCCATGTCGTTGGTGGCCTTGGGCATCTCCGCCAGCTTCATGTTCTGCGACTTCGCATAGTCCATGACCTTCTGGTCGGCGGTCGTGTGCGCGTCGACCATCGCCTTGGCGTAGGTCTGCACGTCCGGGTTCTGCGAGTTCTGCTGCGCGAGCTTCGCCTGCTTGATCTCCGACTGGTTGATGTAGTGCAGGCGCTCCAGGAAGGCCTTTGGATCCGCGGGGACGATGAAGCCCTTGAACTCCACCGTGCCCTTGGCGACGGGGGGCGTCTTCTCTCCGACCGGCGGGTTGGCGGACGTGGCGCTCTGGGCCAGCGAGACACCGCCGGTGAAGAGGACCGCGGCGAGGGTGACTCCATGCAGGGTGCGCTTCATTGGGTGCTGCTCCTTTTCAGGGCCTCGGATGTGAGGCGGGTCAAGGTCGGTGGACCGGACACACTTCCGGATCCGCGCGGCGCACGTTGGAGCAGGGCGCGACAGCGAACCCAGTGGGTGGGCGGCCGGACGTGTGCCAATTCACGTTGCGTCCCGGACCCGGTGCGGCAGTCGACAGCACCACTGCCCCCGGGAGCGGGCGCGGACGTTCAGCACCACACGGCTGTCTGGGAACGCCATCCCGTCCTCCTCGTGCCCGGAAAGCTACGCATCCCGGGAGGGAGGGAAGAGAAGGGAGGCAGGGCCCCGGCTGGCTGGCCGCCGGGGAGGAGGGCTACTTCGCGGGCTGCGGCGCCGGCTTCGGAGCGTCGGGTGTGCCGGCGGGGACGTTCTTCGTCTCGGACAGCTCGTCCTCGGCGCGCAGGAAGGCCTGGGCGGCGCGGTCCACGTCGTCGGGCTTGAGGCCCGTGAGGTTGGCGGCGGCCCCGCGCGTGCGAGACGCGAGCGCCGTCTCCCCCAGCGCGCCGTGGATGCGCGTGAGGGCCACGTGGATCTCCGGGTCGAACGGATCCGACGCCAGCGCCTCCAGGTACGCCGTCTTCGCCTTCGGGTAGTCCTTGCGGAACAGCAGGATGCGGCCCAGGTGCACGTTGGTGGAGGGCGAGCCCGGGTGCATGCGCAGCGAGCCGCGCAGGACGGACTCCGCCTCATCCAACCGGCGCAGCTCCAGCAGCGCGAGCGCGAACTTGTTCGACAACGACTCGTACTTGTCGCCCACCAGCTTGTGCGCCCGCGCGTACTCCTCCGCGGCGGCCTTCACGCGGTTGCGCTCGCGCAGCACCTCACCCAGATGCGCGAACTTGCGAGCGGGCACTTCGGTCACCTCGGCGAAGCCGCCGAAGGAGATTTCACGCCCCTTCTTCTCGCTGTCCTTCTGAGCGCCCTTGGCGTCCTCCTTGAGCACCACGCGATCGTCGCGCGGCACCAGCTCCTGCGGGAAGGGCTGCTTCTTCACGTAGGACAGCCACGTCTTCTCGAAGAGGGGGAAGGGCATGCCCGTCGCCACCTCCACGGCCTTCTTGTCCGGCTGGCCCGCCTTCAGCTCCTGGAGCAGGGCGCGCAGGCCCGCGGTGCCCTTGGTGCCGTGGATGTAGTCGATGGCGTAGAACACCTCCGCGAACGCGGTGGCCGCGTCCTCCGCCGTGGGCAGCATGGCGATGGAGGGGTGCATCTTCTCGAAGGGGATGAGCTTGTCCTCCTTCACGCGCTTGCCCAAGAGCGCCTGCGTGGAGGGCGTCATGGCCAGGCCCCCCTTGCCGCGCCAGCGCGACTCCAGGAACTTGGCCAGGCCTTCGTGCAGCCAGATGGGCACGGTGTTGTGGGACATCTGGCTGACCACCAGGTGCACATACTCGTGCGCCAGCGTGTCCTGCCAGTCGTAGCCCTGCGCCACGGCCTTGGGGCTCGTGACCATCAGCTTGTTGAACTTACAGATGGCGATGGTGCCCGTGGTGCGGATCTGCTTCTCCGTCAGCGTGCTGACGCGGGACAGCTCGCGCGCGTTGTTCACCACCTCCACGCGCACCTTGCCCGGCGGCGTCCAGCCCAGGTCCTCCGCGAGCGCCCGGTGGATGGCCTCCAGCGTCTCCAGCGCGTAGGGCACCAGAATCTCTTCCTTGCCCTTCGGGTAGAAGAAGATGAAGTGCTCGCTCTCCGCGCGCTGGTGGTCCTTGACGATGGTGCGCGTGTCCTTGGCGAGGCGCAGGTAGCTGCCCGGCTTGTCCTCGATGTTGGCGCCTTCCAGCAGCGTCACCGCGTCTTCGTACTGGCCCTCCTCGAAGGCCACGCGCCCCTGGAAGTACTTCAGGGGCTCCAGCTCGGACGGTACGCGCTGCTCGACCTCGGCCAGCTCGCGGCGGGCGCTTCCCACGTCCCAGTCGTCCAGCGACTGCTCCACCTTGCCCAGCCGCTGCTTCACCTCTTCCTTGAGGGCGGCGTCGGGTGGCTGCGCGAAGGCCGTGGGGACGGCGAGGAGGAGGGCGCACAGGACGCCCAGGCCCGGGATGGTCGCGTGCATGCGGCGGCTCACTTCACCAGCTCCTCGTAGTAGCGCTTCACCTGTTCGCGGTACTTCTCCGGCGCGCCCTGCTTCATCGCGTCCAGCAGGTCCTTGCGGAACTCGCGAGGCGCCTGGAACGCGTCCTCGTCCGGCAGCTCCACCTTGTCCTGCGGGTTGCGGCCGTTGCCTTCCTGGCGGCGGCCAGAGCCCATGGGCATGGGCAGCCCGCGGCCGCCCTTGCGACCCTGCTGGCTCTGCTGCATCTGCTGCTGGAAGCGCTTGAGGCCTTCCATGGCGGCCTGCTGTTCGCCGTAGCCGCGGCCGGGGTCCTTGCCCTGCATGCGCTGGGACGCCTCGCCCATGCGCTGGCCAATCTCATCCATCTGCTGGCCGGCTTCTTCGCCGAACAGCGGCGCCGTCTGCTCCATGTCCTCCATCTGCTGGCGCAGGCCCTGCGCGCGCTGCTCCAACTGCTGCTGGCGCTGGCCCAGCTGCTGGAGCTGCTGCTTCTCCTGCGGCGACAGCTGCGAGCCCGGCGGCGGGAAGAGGTTTTGCAGCTGCTGGCTCACGTCCGACACGTCGCGCGAGTCCTTCTTGAGCTGCTCCGCGAGCTTCGCGGACTGCTGACGCACCTCCGGCGGGTTGCCGAACATCTCATCCAGCTGGCGCTGCTGCTCGCCCATGCTGGACAGCTGGCGCGCGGCGTCCTCGGCGCGCGCGGCGGACTCCGCGGCGAGGTCGAAGTCGTCCACCTTGAGCGCGTTCTCCACGTTGCGCAGCTCGGACTGGGCCTCTTCCAGCGGGCGGGCCGCGCGGCTGTTGAGCCGGCCTGGATCGAGCTTCTGGTAGTCCTCCTGCACCTGCTTCAGCTTGCGGTTCAGCTCGTCCTTGAGGGCCTGGCCCTTCTCCTTGAGCCGGTCGCGGTTCTGCCCGCGGGCCTGGTCGCGCAGGGCGCGCGTCTGCTCGGCGACCTTCTGCTGCTCGCTCATGGTGCCCTGCAGGTCGTCCATGAACTTGCCGAACTTCTCCGCCAGCTCCGGGTACTGCTCCGCGCCGAAGTCCTCCTGGGACTTGTCCATGGACTCGAGCATCTCGTCCATCTGCATGCCCAGCTCCTGGAGCTTCGCCAGGGCCTCGTCCGCCTTGCCCTCCTGCATCAGGCGCTCGACTTCATCCATGGCGCCCTGCATGTCCTCCTGCTGCATCATCTCCGACAGCGCCTCCGCGTTGAGGTGCTCGTCGCGGATGCCCTTGCGCAGCTCGGCCATGCGCTGCATCAGCTCCTGGATGCGCGACTTGAGCTGTTGGATCTGCTGCATCACCTGCTCGCGCGCGGCCTCGTCCGGGTTGGCCTTGAACTGCTCGATGAGGCGCGACAGGTCGCGGCGCTCGTTGGCCAGCTGCTTCGTCATCTCCTGGAGCGCCTCCAGCTTCTGCCGGTCCAGCAGCGACTCCAGGTAGAGGATGTCGCGCTCCAGGCCCTCGATTTCGTCCTCCACCACGGCGGTGAGCCGGGTGCCGGTGCCCCAGTCCTCGCCGCGCGCGCGCTGGGTGCGCAGGTACAGGCGGCGGAAGTCGGAGGTGGTGCCCACGCTGCGCTTGAGCTCTCCGCCGATGTTCAGGAGCGCGGAGACGATCTCCTTGGGCACGTCCTTCTCCCGCGACAGCTCGGCGCCTTGAGCGCGGAAGTCGTCCGCGAGCTGCTGGCCGCTGGTGTCCGCGGACTTCGCGGTCTCCACCGCGGTCGCGTCCTTCTGCTTCGCGCGGTCGGGCCCCTCCAGGCGGTCCGCCAGGTGGTCCACGAGGCGGCCCCACAGGACTTCGGCCTTCTCCAGGGCCGCGCGGCGGTGCTCGGCGGCGCTGTAGACGCGCAGGGTCTGCGTGCGGCTGACGCCCTTCTTAGGGCCCTCCACCGCGTCGTTGTCCTTCGCCTCCACGTAGTAGGTGATGCGGTCGCCGGGCGCGGGCTTGAGCGGGCCCAGGTCCCAGTTGAAGGTGCCCCGGCTGCGGCGGCTGTCCTCGCGCGGCAGGTTCACGCGCGTCTCCTGCTTCGCGCCGGGCACGCGGTACACCAGCGCCAGGCCGGACAGGCCGTAGTCGTCGGTGGCCTCGAACTTGAGCGTCACCTTCTGGCCGGGGTCGACTTCAATCTCCGTGGACGGCGTGAGCAGCGTCACCTGGGGGGACTTGTCCGCCTCCACGGTGAGGGGGATGTCCGGGCCCACCGCGAGCGGCTTCGCGCGCGAGGCATAGAAGACGAAGTGGTAGTGGCCGCCCTGCTTCGCGACGAAGCTGCCGGTGAGCTCGCGGCCGCCGGTGACGGTGAGGGGCAGCACCTGGTCGTTGACGACGACCTCCGCGCGCTCGATGGGGCGGTCCGAGCGCGTCTTCAGCGCGACCTCGGTGCCGGCGGGCGCGCTGACCTCGCCGTTGGTGCCGGGCACGGTGCGCGGCGCGAGGCCGGTGTACGCGGGGTAGCGGTAGGTCAGCTCGATGTCGCCGGTGATGGGCTCCGCCTGCGCGGCGGTCTCCGGACGCGAGGCCTGCTCGCGCAGGTGCTTCCAGCCCGCGACCCACCGGCCGCCCACGAAGAACATCAGCACCGCGAGCGCCAGCACCCCGCCGCCGCACGCCATGGCCACGCGGCGCAGCGGCTGGCGGTCCACCACCAGCCCGGGGTCCACCGTGCGGGCGCGCTCGTCCATCTGCCGCAGGAACGCGTCCGCGAGCTGGGGGGACCAGCCGGCCTCCTCACGGCGCTCGCGCGACAGCTCCACCGCGGCGAGCACGTCCAGCGACAGCTCCGGGCGGCGCTGGCCCACGAGACGGGCGGTGCGCGCGTCGTCGCCCACCTGCCGGTGCGCGAGCACGACGCCGAAGACGTAAGCCACCGCCGCGCCCACGGGCAGGGCGAGCCACATGAGCCCCTGGGCGAGCCCCGGCACCGCCCGGCCCAGGAGGCCCGTGGCGAACAGGAGCACGAGGGCCGCGACGGCGCCCAGCAGCAGGCCCTGGGCCCAGAGCTGGCGGCGCTGGCGGGCGCGCACCTGGGCGAGCAGCTCCGCCACGCCTCCGGAGCGCGCTTCACGCCGGGCCTGGGGAGGCGGGGCCGGAGGAGGCGGCGGGGGCGGCAGCTCGGGGGCTGGGCTCTGCGGTGTCTCGAGGTTCACGCTGGCTTGTCCGCTCGTCGGTCGCGAGCCAACCCCGGGCGGGGCCGACTATTTCCCAATTGTGGCGCACTCCCGCCGTCTTCGCGCGTGCATCGCCGGGGCGGAGGACAGAAAGGGAGGAGCCTGTGTCCGCCGCACGAAGGAGGGGCGGACGGCAGGGTTCTGGGGACAACGCGGAAGGGGGAC
>NZ_RAWP01000153.1:0-18187 GCF_003668935.1 Corallococcus sp. AB032C
GCCCTTCCCGTCTCCGCCCCACACGCCCGCCCCCTCGGCCAGCACGCCGAAGCGGTACGCGTCCGGGAAGGCATACACGCGAGCCCCGGCGAGCATGCGGAAGGTGGACGGCCGCAGCCTCAGTTGGGGCTCCACGAAGGGCGACAGGATGAGCGTGGGACCCAACACACCGGGTACGTCCAACGGAGGCGTGGCCCACGGGTGGATGGGCCAGGACAGCACCCAGTGGGCGCCATCGCCCCACTCGCGGCGCAGGTCCGGGATGGCGGGCTCCAGGAAGCACAACGTGTAGAGACACAGCGTGCGCTTCCAGGACACCAGGGCCGGGGCGTGGGGCTCCTGCTCGGAGACCTCCTCCGCCCGGGCCGGCGGCGCGGCCAGGAAGCACATCAGGCTCCCGGCCGCGACCGCGTGCTTCACGTCACTTGCCCTGGAAGTTGGCCGGACGCTTGGCCAGGAACGCGGCCATGCCCTCGCGCTGATCCTCCGAACCGAAGAGGACCGCGAAGCCCTGGCGCTCCAGCTCATTGGCGGCGCGCAGGTCCTGATCCGCGCCGTACTCCACCACGCGCTTGGCCTGGGCCACCGCGAGCGGGCCGTTCTTGAGGATCTTCGCGGCCACCGCCTTGCAGTGCTCCATCAGCTTGTCCGCGGGCAGCACCTCCAGGACCAGGCCGATCTCCTTCGCCTTCGCCGCGTCGATGCGGTCCGCGGTGAAGAGCAGCTCCTTCGCGCGGGCACGTCCCAGCAGGCGCGTGAGGCGCTGCGTGCCGCCGAAGCCCGGGATGACGCCCAGGGTGACTTCGGGCACGCCCAGCCTGGCCTTCTCCGACGCGTAGATGAGGTCGCAGCCCAGGGCCAGCTCCAGTCCTCCGCCCAGCGCGAAGCCGTTCACGGCCGCGATGGTGGGGATGGACAGGTTCTCCAGGGACGCGAAGACGTGGTGCCCCAGCGCGGAGAACTCACGGGCCTGCGCGGCGCTGATGGTGGACATCTCCGCGATGTCCGCGCCCGCGACGAAGGACTTGTCCCCGCCGCCGGTGACGATGAGCGCGCGCGTGTCCTCCTTCAGCGAGCGCAGCGCGTGGTCCATCTCGTGGAACGTGGCGCTGTTGAGCGCGTTGAGCGCCTTGGGCCGGTCCACGGTGAGGATGGCGAGCGCGCCGTCCTTCTCGAACTTGATGTTCTGGTAGTCCATGTGCGTGTGGCTCCTGAAGAGGGCTAGTACTTGTAGAAGCCGCGGCCGGACTTCTTGCCGTACCAGCCGGCGTCCACGTACTGACGCAGCAGCGGGCACGGGCGGTACTTGGAGTCACCCAGGCCCTTGTGCAGGACCTCGGCGATGTAGAGCACCGTGTCCAGGCCGATGAAGTCCGCCAGCTGCAGCGGGCCCATGGGCTGGTTGGTGCCCAGCTTCATCGCGGTGTCGATGTCCTCCGCGGTGCCCAGGCCCTCCATCAGCGCGAAGCAGGCCTCGTTGAGCATGGGGATGAGGATGCGGTTGACGATGAAGCCCGGGTAGTCCTTGGAGACCACCGTCGTCTTGCCCATGCGCTCGGCCATCGTGCGGATGGTGGCGTAGGTCTCGTCACTGGTGGCGGCGCCGCGGATCAGCTCCACCAGCTGCATCACCGGCACCGGGTTCATGAAGTGCATCCCGATGACGGACTCGGGGCGCTTCGTGGCCGCGGCGATGCGGGTGATGGGGATGGAGGAGGTGTTGGTGGCGAGGATGCCTCCCGGGCGCACCACTTCGTCCAGCTCCAGGAAGATGCGGCGCTTGAGGTCCTCGTTCTCCGTGACGGCCTCGATGGCGACGTCCACGTCCTTCGCGTCGCGCGCGTTGGTGAAGGTGGCCAGGTTGGCTTCCGCGGCCTGCTGCTTCGCCGCATCCAGCTTGCCCTTCTCCACCAGCTTCTTCAGGCCGGCCTTGATGCGGTCCGCGCCCTTGGCGAGTCCGTCCTTGTTGACGTCCACCAGCGACACGCGCAGGCCCGCCTGGAGCGCCACCTGCGCGATGCCCGCGCCCATCTGCCCTGCACCGACGACGACGATGTGTTCCGTTGCCATGGCGTCTTCTCTCCTGTGCCGGCGGCCATAACGCACGCCCCCAGGAGGGTCAACGCCGGTCAACGACTGGCGGCGGGCAATCGCAGCTGGCGGACGATGGCCTCACCCTCGCCCACCGTGAGCCGCTCCTCCAGGCGCACGCGCGGCTCGCGCCCCTCCACCTTCACGAACAGGAGCGCGCGGACGGTGCCCTCCGGCAGGCGCATCTTGAACGTCACCTCCGGGGGCGGGCCGTTCGCGAAGAACAGCTCCTCGCGCTTGAGGATGTGCTCCTCGTCGTCCACCACCTGGAGGTCCACGGCGCGCACGCTGCTCCAGCCGTCGCCGGTAAACTGGAAGATGAGCTGACGCTCCGGCAGGTCCGTGGCCTTCCACAGCCACAGCCCCACCGCCACGATGGCGATGAGCGCCAGCCGTTTGGGCAGCGGGTGCGTGCGCCAGCCAGGCCGCGGCTTCTCCGGAGCGGGAGGCGCTGGGGCTTCCGGCGCGGGCGATGCGGTGACTTCCTCCGCCACGTCCTTACTCCCGCTTCGAGCGCTTGGAGGCCGGCCGGCGCGCGTTCACGTCCGTGATGACCACGCGCGCGGTGGGCGCCTCCGCGGCCTTCTTGCTGGCCTTGGGGGGATGCTCCGGCGCGGGCGCCTCTTCCGCCTTCTCCGACGGCACCAGGCGGATCTGCGCCTTGACCTCCACCGTCATGCCGGAGAGCAGCTTGAGGAACTCGTCACGCAGCTTCTCCGACTGCATGAAGCGGCGCAGCTCCTCCGTGACGACGCGGCTGATGTCGTCCTTGGTCTTCTCCGCCTGGGACAGGAGGAAGCCCAGCGCCTCCTTGGGCAGCTTGAGCTGGCCGGCGAGGGCCCGGATGCCCTCCTCGCCCATGAAGACCGCGCCCATGCCGGCCACCGCCATGCGCCGCACGAAGTCCGGCACGAAGCCGCCCGAGCGGTTCTCCCGTCCGGGCTGCTGCTCCGAGTCGTCATCGAACAGCGGATCAGGCGGGAGGTCGTCGTTGCCGGCCGGGGCCATGCGGTCTCCTTACACTTCGGTTGAGCCCTACCGGGCCTGCATCACCGGCAGGGGCACGCTCTTCATGGACTGCGCGGACACGCGGCCCGCGATCGCGCGAGCGACGTCCTGGAAGGCCTTCGCCTCCGGGCTGTCCTTGTGCCCCACCACCACCGGCACGCCGGAGTCTCCCGCCTCACGCACCTTGAGGTCGAGCGGGATCTCCCCGAGGAATGGGATGCCGAACATCTCCGCCGCCTTGCGCCCGCCGCCGTGGTTGAAGATGGGCGTGCTCTTGTTGCAGTGCGGGCAGATGAACTGGCTCATGTTCTCCACGATGCCCAGCACGGGGATGTGGACCTTGTCGAACATCTGCTTGGCGCGCACCACGTCCGCCAGCGCCACGTCCTGCGGCGTCGTCACCAGCACCGCGCCCGCGGCCCGCACGGACTGGGACAACGTCAGCGCCACGTCGCCCGTGCCCGGGGGCAGGTCCAGGATGAGGTAGTCCAGCTCCCCCCAGTTCACGTCGCGCACCAGCTGCATGAGGGCGCCGTGGAGCATGGGGCCGCGCCAGATGAGCGCCTGATCCGCCTCCACCAGGAAGCCGATGGACATGATCTTCATGCCGTGGGCGACCAGCGGATCCAGCGTCTTGCCGTTGGGGCTCACCGGGCGCTTGTCCGCGGTGCCCGTCATCAGCGGCACGGAGGGGCCGTAGAAGTCCGCGTCCAGCAGGCCCACCTTGGCGCCGTGCTGCGCGAGCGACGTGGCCAGGTTCACCGCCACCGTGCTCTTGCCCACGCCGCCCTTGCCGGCGCCCACGAGCAGGATGTTCTTCACGCCCGGCAGCAGCGCCCCGCCGCCGGAGCCCCCGGCGACGCCGCGCACCTGGGCGCCCCACTCGATGTCGAAGGACTTCAGGCCCGGAACCGCCTTGAGCGCCGCCTCCGCGTCCGCCTGGATCTTCCCCTTCATGGGACACGCGGGCGTGGTCAGCTCGATCTTCAACTTCACCGTGTCGCCGGTGACGCGCACGTCCTTCACCATGCCGGCCTTCACCAGGTCGACGTGCAGCTCGGGGTCGATCACCTTCGACATGGCCGTCATCACATCGGCCTGGGACACGCTCATCGGAACACCTGAAACCTTTTGAAAACGGGCGCTTGCACGCTCGAAGGGGGGCGGAGATTGCCAGCACTCCGGGGGCTGTCAACGTCGTTTAACGCACATGTCCGGAGGCCGCCCGGCCTTCCTCCAGCACTGGATCGCGCCCGGCTTCTGGCCCTCATTCGATGGCTGCCACCCGGTACTCGCCATCCTCCAGCACCAGCCGCACCGCGCGCTCGCCCCCCAGGGGGAACAGCGCTTCACCCGCCGCCACGCGCACGTGGGTGTTGAGGGCCAGCCGGGCTCGGCGCAGGCGCTCCCGGGCCAGGGGCTCGCGCTCGAAGTCCTCTTTCAGGCGCTCCGGCGTATAGCGGGCCCTCAGCGGCGAGGCGAGCAGGCCCCACGCGCCCTTCCAGTCGCGGGACTCCACCTGGTCCAGGAACTTCTTCAGCGCCGCGCGGGGCACGTCCGCGGGGCGGGACTCCACCACGCGCCAGTCCTCTCCCTGGCGGGCCAGCGTGACGGACGGGGCCCGGGCCTCCAGCACGCCCGAGCCTGCCCGGACGGCGGCGGCGCGCTCCTTCCGGGCGGCCTCGACGGAGTACTCGTCCAGGAAGGCCCCCTCGCCCTCCGGGGTGCCGGTCGTCAGGCGGTAGGCGTCCGACAGCCGGTTCTCCTCCAGTGCCTTGGCGTACGCCTCCGCGACCGAGGCCGGTTCACGGGACATGGTGGCACAGGCGGTGCCCAGCAACAGGAGGCTCAAGGGGGCAAGACGGGTCATCACTGGCGCGGCAGGGTAGACGCCGGCTCCGGGGCCGGCAATGCCCGGACGTCCGCCCCGTTGGTGCTCCCGCGGACGAACGGTCAGCGGCGCAGCAGCCGGAATAGCCAGACGACGATGTCCGCCAGGTCGACGCCGTCCGACGCGGCTTCCAGGTTCGGGTAGTTGGACGGGTCCCGGTCCCTGGGAAGGCTGTTGCCCGACACGGCGCCCTTCGGGCGGTGCTCGCGGCAGTAGAGGTCGCCGTTGAACGCGTACGCCTGGGGCACGGAGACCTGGATGCCGCAATGGACGCAGGCCAGCGGGGAGAGCACGCCCAGTCCGCCCGTGGGCGAGTCCGACGGCGGCAGCGCGGCCGTGGAGCCTGGACCCTTCCATGGGTCCGCGCCCCCATCCGTCGCCGCGGCGACCTCCCAGCCCCTGGACGTCGCGGGCGTGGGCTTGGGGGCCGTCACCTCGGCCTTCTCCAGGGCCTCGAACTTGCCCGCGTCCAGCCAGGTGCCGCCGCAGTGCGTGCACAGGTCCACGTTGCACACGCGCGCGTTGACCATCGCCAGCCGCGCGCCGCAGCCGGGACAGCCCAGGGGTGCGCCGGAGCAGGTGGCACAGACGGCCATGGCGCGCGGGACGAGGTGCCCGCCGGTGCGGCAGCGCGATGCGGCCTGCCTCGCCGCGGTCAGCAGCGGCTTGAGCGAAGGCCGGTCCGGAAAGCGCTCCAGCTCCCCCCGGTCGAAGTACAGACCGTGGCAGCGCGGACAGACGTCCACCTCCACGTCGGAGGCATGGACGACGTTCATGGGCTGGCTGGGGCAGACCGGGCAGGAGCGGGCCATGCCGCGCATGCTAAAGGTCCGACTCTCCCAGTGAAAGGGCGCGACTCAACGCCCCTGGGGGCGCTTCGCGCGGAGCTTCGAGGGCAGCACGCCGAAGCGCTCGTGGAAGCGGGTCGCGAACCGAGAGGCCGAGGTGTACCCCGCCTCGATGGCGACGTGTCCCACCGGCAGGTCGGTCGTCCAGAGCAGCGAGACGGCGTGGTCCATCCGGACCTCCGTCAGGAGCTTGCTGAACGTCGTCGCTTCGCCCGTCAGTCTCCGGTGGAGCGTGTCCTCGCTCATGGCGAGTTTCCTGGCGACCTCCGTGAGGGTCCACGCCCGCGAGGGATCTCGGGACACGAGGCGCTTCATGCCGAGGCGCGCGCTCGATGACGTGCTCACGTCGATGTGGAGATCCCGGAGCCAGGCGATGAGCTCGAGGACGCGTGCACGCATGACGCCTTCCGGGAACTTCCCCGTGAGCGCCTCGATGCATCGGTGGTGCGCGTCGACGAGCCGGGGAACCTCGTCGGCTCGCAGCCGCTGGACACGCGCGGAGCCCGGTGTCGCCTTCGGCTCCGCCTGAAGGAGGAGCTCCGGGGCGATGAGCATGCCCTCGGCCTGGTACTCCCCTCCTTCGTCCGGAACGTTGCGCACTTCGAGGCGAGTGCCCGGTGAGATCCACACGAACTCACCGGCCCGGACGTGAACCGGCTCATCGCCCTGGCGCAGCACCTTCTCGCCCCGCTGGATGTACATCAAGCCCGCCGAGAGCCACTCCACCCCCGCGTAGACGGGGTCGGCCTCGCGTTGACGGATCTTGAGGTACATCGCCGCCGTCGTGTCCAGGAGCCTGGCGGTGCGTTCAATGGGCGAGGGCCTGCGCATGATTCAGGGCGTGACGGAGGTCGGGACGAGCGTAGCGCGCGCCAGGGTGTGACCCAAGAGCACGAAGGAGAGGTACGCGGGCGTGGCCTCCGCGGGGATGGGAAGCGCCTCCACATCGAGTGCGTGCACGACGACGAAGTAGCGGTGTGGTCCGTGTCCTCGCGGCGGCGCTGCGCCGAGGTATTGGGCCAGGCGAGCATCATTGGGGAGCTGCACCGCGCCCGACGGGAGGAGCCTTCCCTCGGCGCTCCCCGCGTTGCGCGGCAATGCGCTGACGCTCGCCGGGATGTTGAACACGGCCCAGTGCCAGAAGCCGCTCGGCGTGGGCGCGTCGGGATCGAAGACGGTGACCGCGAAGCTCTGGGTCGCGGCCGGGAATCCAGACCAGGTCAGCTGCGGCGAGATGTCCTTGCCGCCCGTCTCGGACTGCGCGCCGCGGTGGTCCGTGTGCAGCGGTTGTCCGTCCTGGATATCCGTGCTCGTGACGTGGAACGACGGGACCGCGGGGAGTGCTTCGTACGGGTTCGTTTTCATGAACAGCAATGTGCGGTTTTCGGACGAGGAGCGTTCGCCCGAGATCCGCAACGGCTGTCCCGTGAACCGCGAACTCACCGTCGGCGCTGGAGGCTCCAAGCCGTGGAGCAGAACGCATACGTGGCCGGGTGCGTCGCGCCCATCAGCAGATTGAGCAGCGACAGCCTCGCGCGAGCGTCACCGTAGCGCACCAGCTCGAAGTCGTCCGACGGGACGCGCGCCTCGTCCAGCGCGTGGCGGCAGACCTCCTCGAAGCCTCCGATGCGGTCCACCAGCCCCGCCTCCTTCGCGCGCAGCCCCGAGTAGACGCGCCCCTCCGCGCGCTGGTGGATCTCCTCCTTCGTCCGGCCGCGTGCCTGGGCCACCAGCTCCAGGAAGGACTGGTAGCCCTCCTCCACCTCTCGCTCCAATGCGGCGCGCTCGTGCGGCGTGAAGCCCCGCGACGAGGAGAAGAAGGCCGCGTTCTCGCCCCGCGCCAGCGTGGTGCGGTGGATGCCCAGCTTCTCCAGCAGCTCGCCGTACTCGAACTTGCCCACGAAGATGCCGATGGAGCCCACGACGGCATGGGGCGCGGACCAGATCTCCTTCGCGCCGATGGCCGCCATGTAGCCGCCGCTCGCGCAGATCTGATCCACGTACGCGATGACGGGCTTCTGCTTCGCCACGCGCTTCACCGCTTCCAATATCTGCTCGGACGCGAGCGCTGATCCGCCGGGGCTCCCCACAGCCAGCACCACCGCCTTCGCGCGCGGATCCCTCCCCGCCTTCCGCAGCGCCTTCACCACCGAGTCCGCCGCCGCGAACCGGCCCGCGCCGCCGCTGCCCGGGATGATGATGCCCGCCACGTCCACCACCGCCAGCCGGGGCTTGCGGCGCAGCCGGCGCCACTTCACCGGCGGGAACGCGAGCGTCGCCAGGTACGCGTCATACGTGGGCACCGGGGGCTCCTCGTCCTTCTTCGCCTCCAGGCCCAGGTGCGCGCCCAGGTCCGCCTCGTGGACCAGCCCATCCACCAGCCCCGCCTCCAGCGCCCGCTTCGCGCTGTAGGGCCCTGAATCGATGAGCGCCCGCGCCTCCTCCGGCGTCTTGCCCCGGTCGCTGGAGATGGCCTCCACCAGCACGGCGTAGCGCTCATCCAGGAAGGACTCCAACGTCTGGCGCTGGATGTCGGACACCTTGCCGTCCGTGAAGAGCTCCGGCGCCGTCTTGTAGTCGCCGCGCCGCGCGAAGTGCGCGTGGATGCCCACTCGTCCGAAGGCCTCGCCCAGCACCGTGGCCTCGGCGGCGTAGCCCACCAGCTCCACCCGGCCCATGGGGGCGAGCAGCACCTCGTCCGCCGCGCCCAGCACGGGGTAGGCGTCCGTGTCCACCATCACCGCCCAGGACACCACCCGCTTGCCGGCGGCCTGGAAGTCCGACAGCAGGGTGCGGAGGGCCTCGCGCTTGGCGTCCGGGATGCCCAGGCCCTCCAGCTCCAGGAGGATGCCCTCCACCTTCGGGTCAGCGGCCAGCACCTTGAGTGCACGGCCCAACGCTTCCAGTGACGTCACCGTGGCGGGCTCCACCGTGGCGCCGCCGAAACGAAATCGTTGCACGGGGCGCGGGCGGTACGGGAGCTCGCCCGCGAGCCGGAAGCGGATCCACGTGGGTCTTTTGCGCGCCGCCATCAGACGAAAGGGCAGGCCCAGGAGGAGTCGCAGCCCCAGGAGGAGGTTCGCCAGGAGGAGGAAGGGAAGGCGGAGCATGCGCCGCGCGTAACGCCCCGCGCCGGGCGAAGCAACCCCTGTTCACCCGCGCCGGGAGGCTCTGTTAGGCTGAAGGCCCATGCCCTCCCCCTCCCTCCCCCGGCTTGTCCTCGTCCTCGCCCTTGTCTGGGGCGGCGCTGTCCTGGCGCAGCCCCAGCGCCGGCAGCCTCAGGAGTTCCAGAACCGCAAGGAGTTGACCCAGGAAGAGAAGGACGCCGCCAAGGCGCGCGCCATGGGCAACAACCTCAACGGTTACGGCAAGGACGTGCAGATCAAGGAGACGCCCATCCCCTGGATGGCCATTGGCCTCGTGGGCATCGTCTTCCTCGTCGCCGCGCCCTTCGCCATCCGCGCCTACCGCGGCACCGTCAGGGACATGTCGGACACCAACACCTTCGGCGCCCGCGGCAACGCCACCGAGGACGAGGCTTAAGCGCCTCGCCCTTCCCCCTCACCCCGGGCGGACCTCCACGCTTCCGCCCGGATCCACCTGAAGGTGCACCGGCAGGAAGCGCCGCAGCACCTCCGCCTGGACCGTCAGCTCGTCGGTGATGCGAGCGGCGGTGAAACGCGTGGTGCCCGGCGTCACGGCCCCCAGCCTCCCTGACGCCAGGAGCGCCGCCGGCAACAGCAGCTGTTCCGCCAGGTGTTCGTCGAGCGCGCCGCCCGTCTCCATGAAGCGGGTCAGCGCCTCCGCCGCCTCGCGCCCCACCCCTTCGGCGTCCAGGCCCCGCTCGCCCAGCGACGTGAAGCCCGCCACGGTGTGCTCGAACTGCGCCAGCACGAGCGTCGCGGAGCCCTGTGAGCGCGTCACCGCCAGCGGCCGGTTGTCCGCCTCCGCCAGGATGCCCCGCTCGCGCAGCGCGGCCACCGCGGCGCGGGACTGACGCTCCGCCACCGCGAAGGGCAGCCCGCCCACGACGGACATCACCCGCACCTCCCGCAGCACGCCGCGCGCGGGCAGGTCCACGCGCACGGGCGGTTCGGCCGGGGCGCCCACCTCCGCGGTGAACTCGCCCGCGCCCTCCGGAAGGAAGCCCGCGTGGGTGAGCGACAGCTGAACGGGCAGCCCGTATGCGCGCGCCACCGACTGCCACGCGCCGACGAGCTCGTGGAAGCTGGGCCCGCCCCTCAGGTGCGTGGCGCCTCGCAGCGTGAGCCGTCCGCCGCCCGCGAGCGCCAGCGGGTACACCAGACACTGGAAGAGCCGGGGCGTGCTGCCGGACGCGCCGGCCTCCAGCAGGTAGTCCCCCGCGCGCACCGGGCCGGGCGTGAAGCGCAGCTCCGTGGAGCCCACGGAGGCGCCCTCGCTGGTGCCGCCGCTCAGCGCCTCCGCGCCGCGCACGTAGGCCAGGTGATGGGGACGCAGCCCCGGCGGGTCGCGGTGCCCGCGCAGCCCGCTGAGATGGAAGGGACGGCCGGTGATGAGCGACAGGGACAGCGCGGAGCGGAGGACGTGGCCGCCCCCCTCCCCCAACTTTCCGTCGAGCAACACCCGCCCGGCGTCGGGCCGGTCGTGACCGGTCATGTCCCTCCCGTCATGGCGTGTCGTGGCGCGCGGCCCGGCGAAGGGCCACCCGCGTGGTGACGCGCGCGCAGCCTAGCAGACCGCGCGCGAGTGGACCGGGGATCTACTCGTCCAATGCGGGCAGGACGTTCACCTTCAACGCACTGGGCTGGGCGGCCGTGTGGTGCAGCCGGTGCATCGCACGCACGAAGTCAGTGGGCTTCGCCTCGTAGATGCTGGACACGTAGGTCTGCGGGTTGCGGTCGATGAACGGGAACCAGCTCGACTGCACCTGCACCATCAGCCGGTGGCCGCGCTGGAAGGTGTGGAACACGTCGTTGATGACGAAGCGCACCTTCGTCACCTCGTTGGGCGTGAAGGGCTTGGGCTGGGAGTAGCTGTCGCGGAAGCGGCCGCGGAACGGCTCCCCTCGCACCAGCGTCTGCTGCGCGCCCCGGTTGTGCTCGCCGGACTGTTCCTGCTCCTTCGTCCAGCCGGGCACCTTCCCGGGGTTCACGTCCACCAGCTTTACCACCCAGTCCGCGTCACTGCCC
The DNA here is from genome assembly GCF_003668935.1 of Corallococcus sp. AB032C. Classification (NCBI taxonomy): domain Bacteria; kingdom Pseudomonadati; phylum Myxococcota; class Myxococcia; order Myxococcales; family Myxococcaceae; genus Corallococcus; species Corallococcus sp. AB032C. Next base: position 11,010 of record NZ_RAWP01000153.1, read on the forward strand.
GTCGTGGAAACCCACAACTCCGCCTCCAGCGGGCCCGCGAGCGTGAGGTCCTTCTCCAGCGGCTCCGTCTGGTACGTGAGCACGTCCGGCCGGCGCGAGGCGAAGCGCTGATCCTCCGTCATGTACGACTTGGACCAGCCGGGGCTCAGGTCCTGCGTGTACGGCACGGGCTTCGCCGGGTCGCTCACGTATTCGTCGAACGACGGCGCCGCCGCCTTGGGGGCCTGGAACGCCAGCGCGCCCTGTGGCTGGAAGTACAGGCGCGTCTCCTTGGTGCCCTTGGGCGGCCAGGCGTCCAGTTGGCGCCAGCGGTTGGCGCCACCCTCGAAGACGAGCGCCTCCGGCACGGCCGCGTCCGGGCCGCCCTTCAGGTGCTGCTTGAAGAAGGCCAGCACCAGGTCCTGGTACGTGGCGCTGGTGGGGAACCCGAAGTCCGCGTCTCCCAGCGACGAGCCCTCTCCGCGCATCCACCCACCGTGGGGCCACGGGCCCATCACCAGCGTGTTGGCGATGCCAGGGTTCTGCTTCTCGATGGCGGCGTACGTGCGCAGCGGCCCGTAGAGGTCCTCCGTGTCGTACCAGCCGCCCACCACCAGCACCGCCGCCTTGATGTTCCTCAGGTGCGGCAGCAGGTTCCTCGCCTGCCAGAAGGCGTCGTAGTTGGGGTGCGCGGTGATGTCCTTCCAGAAGGCCACGTCCCCGTGGAAGTGCTTCGCGTCCGCGTTGGCCACCGGACCCAGGTCCAGGAAGAACTGGTAGGCGTCCGGGGTGCCGAAGTCGAAGGGCTTCCACTCCACGTCATCCGTGGGCGCGGGGCGGGGCTTTCCGAAGACGGAGAAGAAGCTGAACGCCAGCTGCAGGTTGAGGGCACCATGCCGGTGCATGTCGTCCCAGAACCAGTCCGCGATGGGCGCCTGCGGCGACACTGCCTTGAGCGCGGGGTGCGAATCGATGGCGCCCGCGGACGTGTAGAAGCCCGGATAGGACACGCCCCACATGCCCACCTTGCCGTTGTTGTGGGGCACGCGCTTCACCAGCCAGTCGATGGTGTCGTACGTGTCGCTGCTCTCGTCCACCTCCTTGCCCTTCTTGGTGTCGCGGTGGGGGCGCACGTTGACGAATTCGCCCTCGGACATGAACCGGCCGCGCACGTCCTGGAAGGCGAAGATGAAGCCCTCCTTCTCGAAGCCGGGCAGGCCCAGGGTCCTGGGATAGCGGCCCGCGCCGTAGGGGTTGATCGAGTACGGCGTGCGCATCATCAGCACGGGGTAGCGCTTCTGGGGGCTCGCGTCGTTGGGGACGTAGAACGTCGTGAAGAGCTTCACGCCGTCGCGCATGGGGATGCGCACCTCGTACTTCGTGAAGTGCGACCGGACGAACGCGGCGCGTTCATCCTCTGGACTCGCGGGCGGCTTGGGCGGCGCGGCGGGGGCCTGCGCGAGGGCGGGACCGGACAGCGAGAACAGCGCGAGCGCGGCCACGAGGCCGCGGGGGTGGAAGGCCATGCTCCCCTCCTCTTTGCGGAAAAATGCGGGGGAAATTCGAAAGGAAATGCATCTTGGGCGATGCCGACCGGGCACGGAAGCTGGATCGCCCGCCGCATCGCGCCGCGCTCGGAGCGTGCAAGGTTTGCACACGCTCCTCGCATGCGCGGCACCGCAAACCTTGCATGCACGGCAAGGTTTGCGCGCTCCGCACAAAACAGAAATCCGTAGCCAACTTCACGCGCACGGTCCGTTCCATATGCAGCGGGGACGCGATGGTGCGCCCCACGGATTCAAAGGCCTGTGGGAGACGGACACATGAAGGCGAGCGGCAGGACGTTGACGCGGTGGTGCCTGGCGGTGGGGCTCCTGACGGCCCTGGGCGCGGAGGCGGATCCGCCGCCGGTGAACAGCGCGCAGGGCACGAAGCTGCACGGCTCGGGGCGCTTCGAGAACGTGAACATCCCGTTGAACTCCATCGAGGTCTCCGCGCCTCCCACCGGGCTGGTTTGCGAGCCCCCCGTGGCGGCGATGTCTGGCGGGCGGCTGGTCGGCGTCCAGATCTGTACGGGTGGCAATCCCCCGATGCCGGTGCGGGTCCTGGAGGGGGTGGGCCTCGTGGGCACGTCCTTCCGCGCGCCCTTCGAGGGGCGCTCGGTGAAGCTCACCATCGATCAGGTCCGGTGCCACGTCGGCATCACGGCGCCCACCTTCCCGTGCACGGACCAGAACGTGGCTGACGGCAAGGCGTTCTGGGAGTACCGCGTGACGGCGTCCACGGAGGACGCGGCGCCCCAGGCGCTGTGCCCCACGGGCAGCGGATTCGCGCTCGCGGTGCCGCATGCGTGGTCCACGGGCGGCGAGCTGATCCCCAACTACGAGTACTTCACCTTCGCCTGCGCGCCGAAGGACGAGGGCACGAGCCAGCCGTTCTTCGTGGGCGGCGGCGTCATCGCCAAGTGCATCGACTGGGGCTATCCGCCCTGGAACGCGACGTCCTCGCAGGGCGTCGCGCGGGAGTACCACCAGCTGTGCACTCGCATGGCCACGGCGGACTACTGCGGCGAGGGCCGGAGCAACACGCTGGACGGGACGCCGCTGAAGTTCATGGGCCCGCACGACGCGATCCAACTGGACGGAGGAAAACTGCCGGTCGCCCTGGAGGGATACTCCCTGGAGGCCGTGTGGAAGGTGGATGACTGCGGTGGTGTGCGGCCGCTGTGCCTGAGCAAGAAGCGCTGGGACACGCTGCCCCTGGAGGCCACGTGCGTGAACCGCAAGCTCCTCCTGGCTCCGCGTGCGACGCGGCCCTGCGAATCGATGAACCTGTCGGCCTATGCCAGCTCGACGCTTCTCGTGTCCTATTCGCTCTTCATCGACCGGTCGCTGGTGATGTTCAAGGACGTCGCCAACAACAGCTACGTGACGACCACCGCGGTGACGGTGGATGAGTCGACCATCGAAGGCGGCAGCAGCGTGACCGGCGTCCACCTGGACCTGGATGCGGACGGAGCGGCGGACGTGACGCCGTTCACGCCGCAGCGCAAGGAGGGGCCCATCCTCTCCTCGAAGCTGCCGGCCGACATCCGGACGCGCATGGGCAGCCTCATCAAGCCGCTGTACCGGTGCGCGAACAGCAACGGGCGCTACCTGCTCACGGACGATCACCAGTGTGAACGCCTCGCGGGCTTCGCCCTCCAGCCCCTCAACGGAGACCAGGGCATCGAAGGCTTCGTGTACAGCTCCGTGGACGTCACCAGCGCGGGTCAGCGCCGGCCGCTGAAGCTGTGGCGGTCCCTGCTGACGCCGGGCGTCTTCGCGACGTCCACGCAGGCCCAGCCCGGGTTCATCCTCGTCCGGGAGCTGGGCTACCTGCCGGCGGTGGGACAGCTGCCGGCGCGCGATCTCTGAGTCATGGCGTCAGGGCATGGACGCGCACACGCGCATCCCGATGAAGGGGAAGCGTGTGCGCGGTTCGCCGTCGCCGTGGTTGAGGGCGCGGGCGGTGAGCGCGTCCTGGTAGAACGAACCGCCGCCGTACGCAGGCGTGCTGTTCGTGTCCGTCACCAGCCATTCCCACACGTTGCCGGACAGGTCGGCCACGCCGAAGGGGCTGTCCGACGCGGGATGCGAACCCACCGCGTCCGGCCCGAAGGCGCGCGGCTTGCGGCCGTAGGTGGCGTCGAAGTTGGCGTCATCCGGCGCGAGCACCGGGCCGTGCGGGTAGTCGCGTCCATCCGCGCCCCGGGCCGCGCGTTCCCATTCGCGTTCGGAGCACAGGCGTGCACGGGGCAGCCGGCCGGTGGCATCCAGCCACGCGGAGTACGCGCGGGCGTCCTCCCAGGAGATGCCGGACACGGGGAAGCGGCGCCAGTCCTGTTCGGCGCGCAGGGTGCGGTCCTGGTAGCGCAGCGGCTCCCCTTCCCTCGCCTGGTACGTGACGCCTTCGTGCTCCAGGTGGAAGGTCCAGGTGCTGTCGTTGGCCGGGCGCAGCTCGATGGTGCCGAAGTAGTTGGTGCCCCGGGGCCTGCGCGCGGCGCGCTCGGAGGCGGGCAGTTCGCGCAGCCAGGCGAGCCAGTCCGCATAGGTGACTTCGTGGCGCGCGATGAGGAAGGCGCCGGTGGTGAGCCGGTGCATCGGGCGCGTGCGGATGACGGTGCGGCGGATGGTCTCGTCGTCGCCGCTGCCGTAGAGGAAGCGGCCGGGGGGCACGTAGACGTAGCCGTCCGGGACGCGTTCGGGGATGGGGACCTTCGCCTGGAAGGTCTCTCCGCGCGTGAGCATGACCGGGTAGCGGACGGGCGGCCGGTCCGGGAGCGTGAAGGTCAGCCGGTGCGAGCCGGGCCCCAGCGTGAGGCCGGAGGTCATGGGTGTCTTGTCGAAGGCCCTGGGCTCGGACCAGCGCGGCGGGCCGCCAGGCTGGGGCTCGAAGGATTCAACCTGGATGACGGCGCCAGGGGGTTCGCTGTCCAGCTCCATCCGGACGGGGGCGGTCAGCTTCCGGCTCGTGCGGGCGCTCGGGTCCAGTTCGTTCAGGCGTTGGGTCAGCGTGGTCTGGACGCCGGATTCGCGGTCGCGCTCCGCGAAGAGGATCCGCTGGAGGAGGACCTCCGCGACGCGTTGATCCAGGGCGCGATTCGAGCCCCGGCCCACGCGTGTCTGCGCGGCTTCGAGGACGGTGCTGGCGTCCTCGTAGCGGCGGGCCTGCTTCGCGCCCAGCTCCAGGGCCTGAGCCCAGGAGGCCTCCGCTTCGGAGGAGCGGTCGGTGTCGAACGCGGTGAAGGCCTCCGTGCGGAGGACTTCGATGCGGGTGTCCAGGGCGCGGCCTTCGTCGAGGATGGAGGCGGCGGAGGCCATGGCCTGCTCCGCGTCGATGCGCCGGGAACGTTCGCCCCACCAGTCGCCGCCAGCGAGGATGGCCACCGCGAGCCCGGGGAGCGCGAGCACGCGGGTGATGCGCAGCCACCGTGGACGCGGGGGCGCGAGGGCCGGGATGACGCCGCGCGAGGTGATGGACTCCAGGGCTTCGCGCAGGGCGTCCGCGGATTCGAAGCGCGCGAACGGATCATGCGCGAGGCAGCGGGCGAGGATGGCGGCGAACGTCGCATCGGCGCCGGGGACCACGACGTCCAGCGGCTCGAAGCTCCGGGGGCGTCGGGGGGCCTCCGCGAGCGGTCCGGGCGTGGGACCGCCGCAAAGCTCGTAGAGGAGCACGCCCAGCGAGAAGAGATCGCTGCGGACCGTGGCCGGTTCTCCTCGCCAGACCTCCGGAGCCATGTAGAGCGGTGTCCCGATGCGGCCCGTGGACAGCAGATCCGCGGGACCGAGGAGGCGCTCCGGCGGGAGTGGCGTCGACGTCGCGGTCCGCAGTGCGATGCCAGGATCCGAGGCAGCCGTCCCTGGACGGCCCGTGGCGGCCCCCTGCCTCGGCACATCGACGGTCGAGGTCCGTCGCGAATCCTCCACGCCGGGCAGATCCACCGTCGCCGCGCCCTCCACGAGCAGGGCACCTGCTCCTTCCGGTGGGCGCACGGGCCCGACGGGCGCCATCGCCACGTCGAGCAGCTTCGCCACGCCGAAGTCGAGCAGCTTCACCTGACCGTCCTCGGTCAGCAGCGCGTTCGCGGGCTTGAGGTCCCGGTGCAGCACCCCCTGCCGATGCGCCGCCGCGAGCCCCCTCGCCAGCCCGATGCCAATCTCCAGCACCCGCGTCCAGGGCACCGGCCGGGCCAGCCGGTCCAGGCTGTCCCCTCTCAAGAACTCCGAGACGAGATAGGGCCGGTCCTTCACCTCGCCCACGCGGTGGATGCCCACCACGTTCGGATGCTGCACCCTCGCGATGGCCCGCGCCTCCGTGCGGAAGCGCTCGCGCTGCACTTCATCCGGCGCGACGCCCGCGATGAACTTCACCGCCACCAGCCGGTCCAGCACCGTGTCGTGCGCGAGGTACACCTCCCCCATCGCGCCCCGTCCCAGCGGCTGCAACAGGCGGTACTCCCCGAACGTCGCGGGCGGCTGCCAGGCTGGAAGCGGCTCGCTCCTCATTCACCCGCCGCGACCCGGCCTCGTGAGGGTGTGATGCGGTGCTGCTTCAGCTTGAACGCGAACGTGCGCAGCGGCATCCCGATGAGCTGCGCCGCCCGCGTCTGCACCCCACCCGTCGCCTCCAGCGCCTCCACCATCCGCTGCCGCTCCAGCGTCCGCAGCTCCTCCGCCAGGTTCTGGAACACCCTCGGCGCCTCCGTGCCGCCCCCCTCCGCGCGCACCGCCTCCGGCTCGGGGGGAGGCAGCGCCCGCAGGGACTCCGGCAGGTGCGATGGCTCCACCACGGGCCCCGGAGACGTGGCCACCGCGTACTCCACCGTGTTCTTCAACTCGCGCACGTTGCCCGGCCACGCGTGCGCGCCCAGCACCTCCATGGTCGCGGCGGACAGGTGCAGCGGCGGACGCCCTGCCCTCGCGCAGGCGTCCTCCAGGAACGCCCGGGCCAGCAACGGCAGCTCGCGGGGCCTGTCTCGCAACGGCGGCAACATCACCACCGCCGCGGACAGGCGGAAGAACAGGTCCTGCCGGAAGCGCCCCGCCTTCACCTCGTCCGCCAGCACCCGGTGCGTGGCCGCCACCACGCGCAGGTCCACGGGCCGCTCGCGCGAATCGCCCAGCCGGGTAATCACCTGCTGATCCAACGCGCGCAGCAGCTTGGCCTGGATGGGCAGCGACAGCTCCGCCACCTCGTCCAGGAACAACGTCCCGCCACTGGCCCGCTCCAGCAGGCCCGCGCGCGCCCGGTCCGCGCCGGAGAACGCGCCCCGCTCGTGGCCGAACAGCTCCCCTTCCACCAGGCTCTCCGGCAGCGCCGCGCAGTTGAGCGCCACGAAGGGCTGCGCCGAACGAGGCGACCAGTGATGCACCGCCCACGCCGCGTTCTCCTTCCCCGCCCCCGTCTCGCCGTGGATGAGCACCGGCAGGGGGCTCGCCGCCAGCCGGCGCAGCAATTCGAACAGACGCATCAGCGCCGCGTCCGCCACCACCACCGAACGCTCACCCAGCGCCAGCCGGTACATCGAAGGTCCGCTGACCCGTGTCTCGCCGGGCGCCGCCACCAGGGCCGCCGCCTTCGCCGAGCCCAGCAGCGCGTCCCCCTGCATCCCGTCCCCCGGCGCGGTCGCCAGCCCCGCCCGCACCCGCCCGGCC
>NZ_RAWP01000154.1:0-17256 GCF_003668935.1 Corallococcus sp. AB032C
TGAGCGTCTCGTGGGCTCGGAGATGTGTATAAGAGGCAGAAGCTGGAGTGCGCCCTCAGCGTCCACCCGAAGGCGAAGGCCGGCGAGTCCATTGAAGTCCTCTTCAAGCTCACCAACCGCTCGGAGTCGCCCGTCTGGGTGCTCAAGTGGCAGACGCCGCTGGAGGGCATCCTGGGCACGGTGTTCCAGGTCACTCGCGACGGCGAGGAGATGCCGTACCAGGGCCCCATGGTGAAGCGCGCGGCCCCGGGCGCGGACAGCTACGCGGCCATCGCCCCGGGCGCCACGGTGGAGAACACCGTGGAGGTGACGCAGGCCTGGGACTTCAAGAAGCCGGGCACGTACCGCATCAGCTTCCGCGACGCGCTGATGGACGTGGCCACGCGCCAGCAGGACGTCCCCCGCGCCGGCGGCGAGTACCAGTCCACTCCCGTGACGTGCGCCCCCGTGGACGTCACGGTCGCCGCGCGCTGAGGGGAGCCGTGAGGCGGTAGGAGGGGAACCCTTCCGGATTTCCCTGGAACGAGGAGGGCGGGCAGGCACGGTCCCCCTCCTCAGCCGGGCCCGGGCGCGATACACCTGGGCCCACCATGGCGGACACCCCCACGATGAACATCCCGACGGTCGACCTGCTGGACCTGGCGTCGGGTGAACCGGCGCGCCTGGAGCGCGCCGCGGCGGCCCTGCGCGAGGCCTTCGGCGTCTTCGGCCTCGTGTTCGTGAAGAACCACGGCGTGGACGCGCCGGCGCTGGAGCGCTTCTACGACGCGTTCTCCGCCTTCGTGGCCCGCCCGGACGCCCAGAAGCGCCCCCTGGGCCGCGCGGACCTCTGGTACCAGCGGGGCTGGACGCCTCCCAACACGGAGGTCGCCGTCGCCAGCAACGGGCAGCCGGACTTCAAGGAGTGCTACTTCGCGGCGCCCACGCCCACCGACCCGCAGTCCGCCATGGAGTTCCCGGAGCTGTACCCGGAGAACATCTGGCCGGACGACGCGCCGCCCTTCTTCCAGGACGGACTGCTCACCATGGGCACCGCGCTGCACGAGGCCGGCCTCAAGCTGCTGCGCGGCGCCGCCCTGGCGCTGAACCTGCCGCAGGACACCTTCACCGCCTCCTGCGAGAAGGCGCCCCACGTCACGCGCGCGCTCCAGTACCTGCCGCTGGGCCCGTCCCAGGTGAACACCGGCATCCTCTGGGGCGAGGAGCACACCGACTTCAACCTGCTGACGCTGCTGCCCGGAGGCCGCTTCCTCAATCCGGAAGGCCGCCCCGCGCCGAAGCCGGATGACCAGAGCGGCCTGTACCTGCGCACGCGCGCGACGCCGGACGCGCCCAATGGGGCGATGGTGCGCGGCACCGCGCCCGCGGGCTGCATCGTGGCGCAGGTGGGCCAGCAGCTGGAAATCCTCACGGGCGGCACGTTCCTCGCCACGCCGCACGTCATCACCGCGCCGGGCGTGCCGGGGTGGCAGCGCCAGTCCGCCGCGCACTTCATGCACGTGCACACCAGCCAGGTGCTCTTCCCGCTGCCCGGCTTCCGCACGCCGGAGGCGGTGGCCAACTACGCGCCGCCGGTGCTCGCGGGCACGTACGACATCAAGACGCTGGTGGACATCGGCCTCGCGCCGCCCGCCGCGCTCGACAAGCTGGGCTACCGCCACTACGACCGGCTGAACAAGATGCGCGCGACCACATAAGGCGCGCCGGGGCCGTGCGCCCCTTGCCGCTGGCGCAAGGGGGACGGGCTGCGTTACAGCGCAGCCAACTCCATGGCCGATACCCCCTCCGTCCTCGCCAGCTCCGTCTTCCGTCACCGCGACTTCCGGCTGTACCAGGTCGCCCGTCTGTGCGCGGTGCTCGCGGCGCAGATTGAATCGGTGGCCATCGGCTGGCAGGTGTACGAGCTCACCGGCAGCGCGCTCGCGCTGGGCTACACGGGCCTGGCCCAGTTCGTCCCCTTCCTCGCCTTCAGCCTGCTGGGCGGACAGGTGGCGGACCGCTACGACCGCCGCCGCATCCTGGCCATCTGCCAGGGCGTGATGCTGGTGTGCAGCCTGCTGCTGCTGCTCTTCACGCTGGGCCACGTCACGGACGTGCGGTTCGTCTACGGCGTGCTGGTGCTGTTCGGCACCGCGCGCGCCTTCTACGCGCCCGCGGGCTCCGCGCTCACGCCCTACCTGGTGCCGCCGGAGGAGCTGACGCGCGCGGTGGCGGTGAACTCCACCACGTGGCAGGTGGCCACCATCGCGGGCCCCGCCGTGGGCGGACTGCTCTACGGGTGGCTGGGCGGCAAGGGCGTGTACATCACGTCCGCGTCGCTGTGCGCGCTCACCATCGTGTGGATCCTCTCGCTCAAGGTGCGCACCGGCAGCGCGTCGCGCGAGCCCATCTCCCTGACGACGCTCGTCGCGGGCCTGCGCTTCGTGCGCCAGAAGCGGCTGCTCCTGGGCAGCCTCACCCTGGACCTCTTCGCGGTGCTGCTGGGCGGCGCGGTGGCGCTGTTGCCCATCTACGCGCGCGACGTGCTTCAGACCGGCCCGTGGGGCCTGGGCCTGTTGCGCAGCGCTCCGGCCGCGGGCGCGGCGGTGGTGGCGGTGCTGCTCGCGTTCCGTCCGCTGGGCGGCCACGCCGGGTGGAAGATGTTCGGCGCGGTGGCGGTGTTCGGCGCGGCCACGCTGGTGTTCGGCCTGAGCAGGTCCCTGCCCCTGTCGCTCGTGGCGCTCGCCATTGGCGGGGCGGCGGACATGGTGAGCGTGGTGGTGCGCCACACGCTGGAGCTGGTCTCCACGCCGGACGACATGCGCGGCCGCGTGGGCGCGGTGAACATGATGTGCATCGGCGCCTCCAACGAGCTGGGCGAGTTCCGCGCGGGCTCGCTCGCGGAGGCCCTGGGCGCCGTGCACGCGGTGGTGATTGGCGCCGTGGGCACGCTCGTCGTCGTGGGCCTCTGGGCCTGGCTCTTCCCGGAGCTGCGCAACGTGGACCGGCTGGAGTCCGCCGCCCACCGCCCGCCCCGCCCTGAACAGGACCCCACCGAGTCCGCGCCCTCCGTCTGAGGCCCTCGAGCGCCGAGTGAAAAACCATGGCGCGCGAAGGTTTGACGCCGGGTGAGGGAGCTGTTGCCTGGGCGGCCACCGGCTGACTGCACCTGTGGCCAGGAAGGATACAAGCGGGGCCTTTCAGCCCCCACCTTCCGAGGAGGGTCGCCGCTGGTATGGTCCGTGCTTGGACCCACGTCCCATGGCGTACTACTTCCACGTGCTGGCACTCTGCGTAGGGGCCGCTCTTTGCCTCGTCCTGGGCAGGGCGCTCTTCGAGCCTGACGAGCCCGCCCCTGTCCCCGTCACCACCCAGACGGACCCGAGCGCGCCCCGCGTGGTCCGCATGGACGCCGGCAACCACCCTCGCAAGTAGGGCCCCACGCCGGGGCGTCCCCGCGCGATGATGCGCGCTGACCGTGAGCGAGACCGGCTCCTTCCTTCTCTTCCTGCTGCTCTGGGCGGTGCTCCTCGTGGGGGTGCTGTCCATCGTCGTCTCCACGCTGCGCACCGGCGCGCCGCCCATGCCCAGCTCGCCCCGGGTGCGGCGGGCGCTGTTGGCCATGCTCCCGGCGGACACCCGGGGCACCGTGCTGGACCTGGGTTCGGGCTGGGGTGACGTGGCCTTCAACCTGGCGGACCACTGCCCCCAGGCGCGCATCGTCGCGTACGAGCTGTCCTGGTTGCCGTGGCTCTTCAGCCGGCTGCGCCAGCGGCTCTTCCCCCGTCCCAACCTCACGCTGCTTCACGGGGACTTCTTCGCCGCGTCCTTCCAGGACGCAACCTGCGTCGTCTGCTACCTGTCCCCGGGCATCATGACGCGCCTGGAGCCCCGCTTCGCGGCCGAGCTGCCGGAAGGCGCTCGCATCCTGAGCCACACCTTCGGGCTTCGCGGCTGGACGCCCGTGCGCAGCGTGCGGCTCCAGGACCTCTACCGCACGCCTGTCTACCTCTATGAAGTGCCGCCCCGCGCGGCAATCGCGGATAGGGGGCAGTCAACTGGAAGCTCTAGCTAACTCCACCTCTTGCACACCTAAATCAACTCCGAGTCTACACTCCTACGCAACAACATCTCCGCCAATACCACACAGCCGGCAGCCTCAAACTCCATTTATTCGCCCCATCAAATGCACCTATTCACAACTAACTAAAGTCACTTCCAGACCGCACAACCACATTACGCATCTCACGTCGAGCATCCATCCAAACAACAGAGCGCCCCAATGAGCACGCCCAAGATTTTCATCTCCTACAGCTGGACATCAACGGCTCATACTGAACGAGTCAAAGCCCTCGCCGACAGGTTAATTGGCGACGGCATACATGCAATTTTGGACCAATACGACCTAAAAGAAGGACAGGATCTCAATGCCTTCATGGAGCAAATGGTCAACGACCAAGCCGTAAGCAAGGTCTTGGCCATTTGCGACAAGACATATGCCGAAAAGGCGAACAGCCGCCGTGGCGGTGTCGGCACAGAATCGCAAATTATCTCAGCCGAAGTCTACAAACAGGTCGATCAGAACAAATTCATTGCCCTCTTCTTCGAAACCTCCGAAACCGGCGAACCGCATCTGCCAACATTCTTCAAGAGCAGATTCGGCATCGACATGTCAACCCCGGAAAAGGAACACGAACGCTACGAACAATTGGTTCGCGCCATATACAACAAGCCGATACACAAGCGCCCGACGCTTGGCAAAATCCCATCATTCTTACTTGAAGACGAGCAACAGCCCGTAAAAACAAAGCACCAACTAATCACCATCAAGGAAGCAATCCAGCATTCACGCCCCCACGCGAGATCAGCAATAAGAGACTATTTTACTCAATTCTCCAACATCCTAGAAGACTTCCGCATCCATTCTCTTCCTCGTGAAGCCCCAGACGAGGTCGTCCATAGCAGCATCTCCAGTTTCTTGCATTACCGCGACAACTTCATTGAAACCATCGACTATCTCTCAAAATACTCCAACATCGACGAAACGACTGATGACATACACGCCTTCTTTGAAGATTCGTCGCGCTACCTCCACCGCCCACCATCGTTGACCTCTTGGAACGACGAGCAATTCGACAATTACCGCATCATTCTATATGAACTATTCATTTACACATCAGCCACACTAATCAAGAACAAGAAATTCCACGCCCTTAACAAGATCCTCTCGCAAGACTATTACGTAAGTACGGATCGAGAGAAGGCAAGATTCTCCAGCTACGTACATTTTCACGGTTTTACCGAAACAATACAGCACATCCGCAGTAACAGCCGCCAGCGCGTGAGCGCCACTGCCGACCTGCTCAAGGACCAAGCGACCTCCACAATCACGTTCGACGAAATCATGCAGGCGGATTTCGTTCTATTCATCTACAGCATCACCCATATCGACACATGCAATATGTGGTTTCCATTCAGCCTCATATTCGTTGGATACGGGAGGACGTTCCCGCTTTTCGACAAGGCTGAATCCAGGCGTTACTTTTCAGACCTAAAAACAATCCTTGGGCATAACAACAAAGAAGAACTAATTGCAGCATACGAGAACGGCAACGGCCAGCACAATCTCAGAAACACAATTGGCTTTCGCAGCGCATTTACTTCAATAAATATTCGGGAGCTGGCTAATTTCGACAAGTTGGACTCCAGAGGTTGAGAGACAGGAGCAAAATCCAGGAAATAATCGTTCCGAACTTCCAACGGGCACAATGATGCGCTTGACGCCCCGCTTCGCGGCCTCGCCTCCAGAGGGCTGCGCGGCTGGACGCCCGTGCGCAGCGTGCGGCTCCAGGACCTCTACCGCACGCCTGTCTACCTCTACGAAGTGCCGCCCCGCGCGCCGCCCCGTGAGTAGAGTCCCCGCCCGTCCACCCCTTCTCGAAGAGACCCTCCCGCGATGAGTGACTTCCAGTTCCAGGACATGCTGCCGCTCGGCAAGGACGAGACGCCCTACCGCCTCCTCACGAAGGAGGGCGTCTCCACGTTCGAGGCCGGCGGACGCAGCTTCCTCCAGGTGGAGCCGGAGGCGCTCACGCTGCTCACCCGCGAGGCCATGCGGGACATCTCGCACCTGTTGCGCCCGGGCCACCTGCGGCAGCTGGCCAACATCCTCCAGGACCCGGAGGCGTCGTCCAACGACAAGTTCGTGGCGGTGGAGCTGCTCAAGAACGCGAACATCGCCGCGGGTGGCGTGCTGCCCTCCTGCCAGGACACCGGCACCGCCATCGTGATGGGCAAGAAGGGCCAGTACGTCCTCACGCGCGGCGGCGACGAGGCGGCCATCTCCAAGGGCGTGTTCGACACGTACCTCACGGCCAACCTGCGCTACTCGCAGATGGCGGCGCTGGACATGTACAAGGAGGTCAACACGGGCAACAACCTGCCCGCGCAGATCGAGCTCTACGCGACCGACGGCGACGCCTACAAGTTCCTCTTCATGGCCAAGGGCGGCGGCTCCGCGAACAAGAGCTACCTCTTCCAGGAGACGAAGGCCGTCCTCAACCCGCAGAGTCTGCTCGCGTTCCTGGAGCAGAAGATCCGCGCGCTGGGCACCGCCGCGTGCCCGCCGTACCACCTGGCCATCGTGGTGGGTGGCACGTCCGCGGAGTTCGCGCTGAAGACGGCGAAGTACGCCTCCGCGCGCTACCTGGACACGCTGCCCACGTCCGGCAATGCGCTGGGCCGGGGCTTCCGCGACGTGGAGCTGGAGCAGGAGGTGCTCAAGCTCACCCAGCGCACCGGCATTGGCGCGCAGTTCGGCGGCAAGTACTTCTGCCATGACGTGCGCGTCATCCGGCTGCCCCGCCACGGCGCGTCCTGCCCGGTGGCCATCGCCGTGTCGTGCTCCGCGGACCGCCAGGCGCTGGGGAAGATTACCCGCGACGGCGTCTTCCTGGAGGCGCTGGAGACGGACCCCGCGAAGTACCTGCCGGAGACCACGGACACGGACCTGGCCGGCGACGTGGTGCGGCTGGACCTGAACCGCCCCATGAGCGACCTGCGCGCGGAGCTGTCGCGCTACCCCATCAAGACGCGCCTGTCGCTGTCCGGCTCGCTGGTGGTGGCGCGCGACATCGCGCACGCCAAAATCAAGGAGCGCCTGGACCGGGGCGAGGGCATGCCCCAGTACCTCAAGGACCACATGGTCTATTACGCGGGCCCGGCGAAGACGCCGGAGGGCTACGCGTCCGGCTCCTTCGGCCCCACCACCGCGGGCCGCATGGACGCGTACGTGGATCAATTCCAGGCGGAGGGCGGCAGCTTCGTGATGCTCGCCAAGGGCAACCGCTCCCCGGCCGTCACGGAGGCCTGCAAGAAGCACGGCGGCTTCTACCTGGGCTCCATCGGCGGCCCGGCCGCGCGCCTGGCGCAGGACTGCATCAAGAAGGTGGAGGTGCTGGAGTACGCCGAGCTGGGCATGGAGGCCGTGTGGAAGATCGACGTGGTCGACTTCCCCGCCTTCATCGTCGTGGATGACAAGGGCAACGACTTCTTCGCGAACATCAACAAGCCGTCCGCGAAGAAGTAGGCCGCGAAAAGTCACCTTCCGGCGCGCGCTCTCAGTCGAACTCGAGCGCGCGCTGGAAGTCCGCCGGGTTGGAGGCCGCGCTCTGCGCCGTCTCCAGCGTGATGTCGCCCGCGCGGTACAGCTGCGTCAGGTGCTGATCGAAGGACTGCATGCCGAACATGTCGCGGCCCTTCTCGATGACGTCCTTCAGCTCCGAGGCGCGGTCGTCCCGGATGTACTGCTCCACCGTCTTCGTCTGCACCATGATCTCCAGCGCCACCGTGCGGCCTTTGCCGGTGGCCTTGGGCAGCAGGCGCTGGGAGACGGTCGCCTTGAGCGAGTCCGCCAGGCGCATGCGCACCATGGTCTGCTCCTCCGCGGGGAACACCGACACCAGGCGGTTGATGGTGCGCGACGCGTCCGTGGTGTGCACCGTGGACAGCACCAGGTGGCCCGTCTCCGAAGCCTTCAGCGCGATGTCGATGGTCTCCGTGTCGCGCATCTCGCCCACCAGGATGACGTCCGGGTCCTGACGCAGCGCCGCTCTCAGCGCGATGGAGAAGTTCGCCGTGTCCGGGCCAATCTCCCGCTGGGAGATGGAGGACTTCACGTTCTTGTAGATGAACTCGATGGGGTCCTCGATGGTGAGGATGTGCAGGCTCTCCGTGTGGTTGATGTGGTTGATCATCGACGCCAGCGTGGAGCTCTTGCCGGACCCCGTGGCCCCCGTCACCAGCACCAGCCCGCGCTCGTTGCCCGCGATGGTTTTCAGCACCTGCGGCAGGCCCAGCCCGTCGATGCTGGGAATCTCATCCGGGATGATGCGCAGGATGCAGGCCAGCGAGCCGCGCTGCCGGTAGATGTTCACCCGGAAACGCGCCACGCCCGGAAGGCTGTAGGACGAGTCGCATTCCTGCACACTGTCGATCTGCGCCTTCATCAGCGGATCGTTCATCACGTGCAGCGCGACCTGCTTCGTGTGATCAGCCTGGAGCTTTTCCATCTTCAACGGCCGCAACACGCCGTTCACCCGGTAGATGGGCGGATCCCCAGGGCGGAAGTGGATGTCCGAAGCCCCGTTCTGGACGCCAACGGTGAGCAGCTTGTTCAAGGTGTTCAGGTCCAGGTAATCCCTCTCACTTCACGAATGGAGCGGAGGATTCTAGGAGAAGGGCACCCAATCCCTCCATGGTTGCAATGTGGGAAGCATTCCCCAGCCTCACTGTACTAAGTTTTCCCGCAAATCAAGGAAGGCGAGTACCCCGGGGGATGAAGGAACTGTCCTCGACTGCTCACCAGTGGCCGTCTTCCTGCCCAGGTGGCCCGGATGCCCTGCCCGGAATCCATGGCGAACATCCGGGCATGAACGCACAAACCGAGCAGGCCCCCCACTTCGAAGAGCTGTCGTCCGCTGACTACGCCGCCCTGGAGGTGTGGGATCCCACCCAGGTGGTGATTACGCCGCGCATGGCGGCCCGGCTGTGGCTGCAGACCAGCCTGCGGCTGACCCGCGCCCAGAAGGAGCTGCACGACGCCATCTTCGGCAACGACGCGAGTGAAGCGGCGAAGGACCGCTATGCCGAGGCCCGCGCGGAGCTGGACTCGGCGGAGGCGTGGGCCCTGCACGTGGCCCGCAACATCCCTCGCCACCGGTAGTCGGAAGTACCACTTCCACCCCCCCGGACGTGGCACACGGGTGGCGGCGGGGCGGCGGCGGGACGGGCATCGCGCCCGGCCCTCCACCTCCCGTCGTCACCCGTTGTCGTTGGAGGTGGACGGCCCGCAGGGCGGGTCGTCCTTGCGCGGCGGATTCGCGGGCTCGTTGCCCAGCAGCTGGCACAGCCCCGTCTGCAGCTTCTCCAGGAGGCATGACAGCACCTCCACCTCCGGCGGCGCCAGGAACTCGCGCGCCTGGGCATCCACCCACCGCGCGGCGAGCTCCAGGGCCTGGATCTCCCGGCGCCCCGCGTCGGTGATCTCCAGGCGCACGCAGCGGCGGTTCTCCCCCGCGCGGCGCTCCACCAGCCCATCCTCCTCCAACCGGTCCACCAGCCGGCTCACGGCGGGCGCGTCGATGAGCAGCCGCTCCGCGATCTGCGCCTGGCTGTGGATGCCGTGGATTCCGATGTTCTTGAGCACGAGCAGCTGCATCAGCGGCCGATCCGTTTGTTCACCCACTTTCTGGGTGAGCAGTCGGACCACTGCGCGTCGCGTCGATGCCACTTGCTCAGCGATGGTCATGGGCGTAAGAGATGATTGCATTCAACAACGGTTGTCAATTACATCTTGACCGCGCGCAGGGAACCCGGGGTGGGTACCACCACTCGCTCCTGCCGGAAAGACCCGCCGCTCCAGAGTATGGCCACCTCCAGCGCCCTCCTCGTCCTCCTCCTCGCCGCAGCGCAGCAGGCGCCGTCCGCGACCCCGGCCTCCCAGCAGCCCACGCCTGAAGCCAGCGCGGCCGCGCCTGGCCCCGTCCCCTTCCAGCCGAAGGTGGACGACCCCATGCTCACGCCCGTCCCGCCCGCACAGGAGCAGGTGAAGACGTGGAACGACGCCCTCACCCGGGTGCGCCAGCGCTCCACGGACCTGCGCAACGCGGAAGCCGGCGTGTCACGCGCGCAGGGCCGGTGGCGCCAGTCGCTGGGCCTGCTCCTGCCCAACGCGCGGGCCGCCGCGGGCGTGGGCGTGGACGCGCTCCACCCGGACGTGCCCTCCGCCGCGGGCGGCGGCTTCGTGGGCGGCTCCAACACCGGCACCGGGGTCAGCTCTCCCAGTGCGCCCCTGGGCACGGTGTCCGCGACCCTCACCCAGTCCATCATTGATGTGAGTGCATGGCGGGGCCTGTCGTCCGCGAAGGCCTCCGAGTCCGCGTCCGTGGCCAGCCTCCAGGACGTGCAGCGCCGCCTCACCCAGGGGTTGGCGCAGGTGCTGGTGGCCACGGTGGCCGCCGAGCGCGCCGCGGAGATCAACCGCGTGGGCCTGCGTCAGGCGCTGGAGCGCCAGGTCATCACCCAGCGCTCGTTCGAGCTGGGCGCCGGCACGCAGCTGGACGTGGTGCGGGTGAGCCAGGACGTGGCGGTGGCCCGGCAGGCGCTGGTGGCCGGAGACGAGCAGCTGCGCCGGACGCGTGAGTCGCTGGGCCTGTCCCTGGGCGAGGACCACGGCGTGGGCGTCAACCCGGAGTTCAACCTGGGCGGGCTGGTGGAGCAGACGCGCCAGGACTGCGCCCCCCTCCAGGACCTGGCCAACCGCCCGGACCTGGTGGCCCAGCGGGCCAACGTGGACGCGGCCCGGGAGAGCCGGCGCCAGGCTTCCGCCGGTTACCTGCCCACCCTGGGACTGAGCAGCACGCTGGTGGGTTTCACCACCGACCCCGGCTTTGGCCGGTTCGCCACCTGGAACGTGTCCGCGGTGCTGTCCATGCCCCTGTGGGAGGGCGGTCAGCGCGAAGGCCTCGTGCGCGAGCGCGCGGGCATTGAAGAACAGGCCGCCCAGTCGCTGGAGGCCAACCGCCGCAACGTGGGTGTGGAGGTTTCTCGCGCGCGGCGTGGAGTGGAAGTGGCCGAGGCGCTGTTGAAGACCGCTGCCGAGTCCGTGGAGCTGGCGGACCGGACGGACCGGCTCACGCGCCGGGCCTTCGAGGTGGGACGAGGTAGCAGCTTGGAGCTGGTGCAGAGCGGAGCCGCCCTCCGCCAGGCCCAGCTCGCTTTGGTTTTGAGGGAATTCGAGCTCGTCCAGGCCCGCCTGGACGCGTTCCTGACGGAGGCCCGGTGCGACTGGTGACGAGGGTACGCCCCCTGAAGGCGCTGATGACGAAGACGGTGTTGGGCGCGGCGCTGGTGGCTGGCGCGGCCGGGTGCTCGGGCAAGCCGGAGGCGAAGGCCGCTCCGCCGCCGCGCGAGGTGCAGGTGGTGGCGCTGGCGCCGCACGAGGTGCGGGACACCGGCGAGTACCTGGGTTCGCTCCTGTCGCGGCAGAGCGTGACGGTGCTGCCGCAGGTGAACGGCTACATCCGGAAGATTCTGGTGAAGCCCGGCCAGAAGGTGGAGGCCGGCGCGCCGCTGATTGAAGTGGACGCACGCCAGGAGACCGCGGCGCTGGACAGCGCGCAGGCGCAGCAGAGCTCCTCCGCGGTGGAGCTGGAGCTGGCGAAGCGCACTCTGGCGCGTACGGAGTCCCTCAACCGCGAGGGCCTGGCCAGCGTGCAGGAGCTGGAGCGCGCCCAGGCGGCGGTGAAGGCGTCGGAGGCCGCGACGCGCGCGGCGGGCGCGAACGTGGCCCAGCGTCAGGTGCAGCTGCAGTTCCACGTGGTGCGCGCGCCGTTCGCGGGCACCATGGGCGACGTGCTGGTGCGCGTGGGTGACTTCGTGAGCGCCACCACGACGCTCACGACGGTGGCCCAGGCGGACGCGCTGGAGGTCAGCGTGTCGGTGCCGTCGTTCCGCGCGCGGTCGCTCAAGCCGGACACGCAGCTGGAGCTGTTGGATCAGCAGGGCAGGGTCATCCTCTCCAGCACCGTCTTCTACGTGGCGCCGCAGACGGACCCTCGCACGCAGCTGGTGGAGGTGAAGGCCGCCTTCCGCAACACGGTGGGCCTGCGCCCCAGTGAGCTGCTGCGGGCGCGGCTGGTGTACTCCACGCGGGACGCGCTCCAGATTCCGGCGCTCGCGGTGGTGCGCCAGAGCGGCCAGCCCTTCGCCATGGTGGTGGAGAAGAAGGACGGCAAGACGCTGGTGGAGCGCCGCCCGGTGACGCTCGGGCAGCTGGGCGACATGTCCTACGTGGTGGAGGGAGGCCTGAAGCAGGGCGACCTCGTCGCGGTGTCGTCGCTGCACATGCTGCGTGACGGCATGCCCGTCATCCCCAAGCAGATCTCCGTGAACAACGACGCATCCCCCCAGCCGACGGGCACCGTGCGGGCCGACGAGGTCCCCACCAACGCCCAGTTGCCCCGCTCCGCGTCCGGTGGCGGCGGCACCACCGGCGGCAGCCGCTAGCAGGCGAAATCAAGAGAGGCGCCACACCGTGTTCGTCGACTTCTTCATCCGCAGGCCTGTCTTCGCCATCGTCTGCTCCATCATCCTGACGCTGGTGGGCGTCATCGCCATCCCGACGCTGCCCATCGCGCAGTACCCGGACCTGGCGCCGCCGCAAGTCACCGTCACCAGCACCTACGTCGGCGCCAGCGCCGAGGTGGTGGAGTCCGCCGTCACCATCCCGTTGGAGCAGGAGCTCAACGGCGTGGAGGACATGCGCTACATCACCTCCACCAGCAGCAACGACGGCACCAGCACCATCACCGTCACCTTCGCCCCCACGCGCAACATCGAGGTGGCGGCGGTGGACGTGCAGAACCGCGTGAGCCGCGCCGCGGCCCGCCTGCCCGCGCAGGTGAACCAGACGGGCATCGTGGTGAACAAGGCCTCCAGCCAGATGCTGCTGACGGTGGGCCTGTCCTCCCCGGACAACCGCTACGACGCGAAGTTCCTCTCCAACTACGCGGACGTGAACCTCAAGGACGCCATCAAACGCGTCCGCGGCGTGGGCGAGGTGCGCATCTTCGGTGAGCGCAAGTTCTCCATGCGCCTGTGGTTGGATCCGTCCGAGCTGGCGCGCCGGAACATGACGCCGCAGGACGTGGTGCGCGCGCTCCAGGAGCAGAACCTCCAGGTGGCCGCGGGCCAGGTGGGCCAGCCGCCGTCCAGCGACGAGCAGCCGTACCAGATTGCCGTGCGCGCCCGGGGCCGCCTGGTGGAGCCGGAGGAGTTCGGCGACATCGTGCTCATGCGCAACAACGACGGCCGCGCCGTCACGGTGAAGGACGTGGGCCGCGTGGAGCTGGGCGCGGAGAACTACAGCACCCTCCTGCGCTTCAACGGCCGCACCGGCGTGGGCCTGGCCATCTTCCAGCTGCCCACCGCCAACGCGCTGGACGTGCGCGACGGCGTCATCAAGGAGCTGGACCGCCTGTCGCAGTCCTTCCCTCCGGGCCTGGAGTACCGCGTGGGCACGGACACCACGCTCGCGGTGCGCGCCTCCGTCAACGAGGTCATCCACACGCTGGTTGAAGCCATCGCGCTCGTCATCCTGGTCATCTTCCTGTTCCTGCACGGGTGGCGCAGCGTGCTCATCACAGCGCTGACCCTGCCGGTGTCGCTGGTCGGCACGTTCGCGTTCGTCTACCTGATGGGCTTCTCCATCAACACGCTGACCCTCTTCGGCCTCACATTGGCCACGGGTCTCGTGGTGGACGACGCCATCGTGGTCATCGAGAACATCGAGCGCCTGATGGCGGAGCGCGGGCTCAGCCCGTTCCAGGCGGCGCGCGAAGGCATGAAGGAGGTGGCCGGCGCGGTGGTGGCCATCTCCGTGGTGCTGGTGGCGGTGTTCATCCCGGTGGCCCTCTTCCCGGGCACCACGGGCTCCATCTACCGGCAGTTCGCGCTCACCATCGCCGCGTCGGTGGCCCTGTCCACCTTCTGCGCGCTGACGCTCACGCCCGCCCTGTCCGCGCGGCTGCTCAAGCACCACCACGGCCCCAAGTGGGTGTTCTTCCGCAAGGTGGACCAGGTGCTGGACTGGACGCGCGACATCTACGGCAAGGGGCTGCGCAAGCTGCTGGTGCACCCGGTCATCGTGCTGGTGGCGTTCCTCGCCTGCATCGGCCTCACGGTGATGCTGTTCCGCTCCGCGCCCACGGGCTTCATCCCGGATGAGGACCAGGGCTACGTCATCATCTCCGTCCAGGGGCCGGAGGGCATGGCCCTCAGCCAGACGGAGAAGGTGCTCCAGGAGGTGGAGGCGGTGCTCAAGGCCCAGCCGGAGGTGAGCGTGATGTTCGCCATCGGTGGCTTCTCCCCCAGCGGCAACGGCTCCAACTACGCCACCGTCTTCACGGCCCTGAAGCCGTGGGAGGAGCGCATGGGCAAGGACCAGTCCGTGGCCGCGCTGGTGGAGCGGCTGCGCGGGCCGCTGGGCAAGATTGGCAGCGCGCGCGTCATCCCCTTCCAGCCCCCCGCCATCCGCGGCGTGGGCAGCGTGGGCGGCTTCCAGTTCATCGTGGAGGACGTCGCCGGCAACCACTCGCTGGAGGACCTGGCCAACGCAACGCAGGAGATGGTGCAGAAGGGCAACGAGGAGGGCCGCCTGCGCGGCGTCTTCACCCCCTTCAACGCCAACACGCCCATCCTGGACGTGGAGGTGGACCGCCAGAAGGCCAAGGCGCTGGGCGTGCCGATTGAACAGATCTTCGGCGTGATGCAGCTCTACATGGGCAGCCAGTACGTCAACGACTTCAACTACGCCAGCCGCACCTACCGCGTGTACGTCCAGGCCGAGCAGCAGTTCCGCGACAGCCCCCAGGACATCGGCTCCTTCTACGCACGCACGGACGCAGGCGACATGATTCCGCTGGAGTCGCTGGTGAAGGTGACGCCCATCGTCTCCGCGCAGGTCATCAAGCACTACAACCTGTTCCGCTCCGTGGAGATCAACGGCCAGGGCGCGCCCGGCGTGTCGTCCGGCCAGGCGCTGGAGGCCATGGAGCAGGTGGCCCAGGCGGCGCTGCCCCAGGGCATGTCCTCCGAGTGGACGGGCATCAGCCTGGAGCAGAAGGAGTCCGGCGGGCAGACGATGATCATCTTCGGCCTGGGCATCCTCTTCGTGTTCCTGGTGCTGGCGGCGCAGTACGAGTCCTTCAGCCTCCCGTTCGTCATCATCCTGTCCGTGCCGCTGGCCATCATGGGCGCGCTGGGATTGCAGGTGGCGCGCGGCTACGCCAACGACGTGTTCTGCCAGGTGGGTCTGGTGATGCTCGTGGGCCTCGCGTCCAAGAACGCCATCCTCATCGTGGAGTTCGCGGAGCAGCTGCGTGAGCAGGGCAAGAGCGCGCTGGAGGCGGTGGTGACGGCCGCGGAAGTCCGCCTGCGCCCCATCCTCATGACGTCCATCGCGTTCCTCCTGGGCGTGGTGCCGCTGATGACGGCGTCCGGCGCGGGCGCGGCGGCGCGCAACTCGCTGGGCACCGCGGTGTTCGGCGGCATGCTGGTGTCCACCATCGTCAACCTCATCTTCATCCCCGGCCTCTACATCCTCATGCAGAAGGTGCGTGGGGACGCGAAGCGGTCCAGCGGTGAGGAGGAGACGCCCACGTCGCACGAGCCCGCCCCGGCCCACGCGCCGTGAGCTGACCCGGCAGTGCAGCGCTGAAAAACAGACCGCCCTCCCCTTCCGGTACGCGAAGAGGAGGGCGGTGGTGTTTTCGGGGGACTGCTCGTCGCGCATCAGATTTCGTGGGCGGTCTGCTCGTACACGATGACGTGGCGGGACTCGGGCAGCAGGATGATGTTGAGCGTGCGCCAGTTGTCGCCGTTGGGGCCGGTGCTGAACTCGCGGAAGTAGCTCTTCACCTGCGCGTTCGCGGCGCTCTCGCCGTAGGTGTCGAGGATGGCCTGGTGCAGCGGCTGGAACTGCAGGTACATCCGCGGCAGGAACGCCGCGTAGGTGTACGTGCCCGGGTTCGGGTCGTTGCGGTAGCCCTTGTACTCGCTGCGCGCGAGCACCGCCGCCGCCGCCGCGTTCAGCGAGGCGTGCGTCGAGTACGGCCACGCGAAGTCATACCGGTCCAGGAAGGAGTACATGTCCTCGCGGTACGCGTTGGCCCCGCCGAGCACCGCGTTGAGGGTCCCGTCGAGCGGGAACGCCGCCAGCGTCACCGGGGCATTGGCCGGCGCCGGAGAGGGGCTCGCCACGCACGCGCCGCCCACGCAGGAGGCCTGGAGGCGGTACTGCTTGGCCAGGCCGTTGCTCCAGCCCACCACCACCAGGTACTCGCCCGCCTGGTTGAAGGTCGCGAGCGGAATCTTGCTCAGCTCGCCGTAGCCGGAGTCGTCGTCCCCGTAGAGCGGCATGAAGCCGTAGCCGTACTGCGTCTTGGGGCCGTACACGTACAGGCCGGTGTCCACGCCCATGCCGGTGCCCAGGTGGGTGACCTCCAGCGCCACCTGCGTGTTCGCCGCGACGTTGAGCTTGAAGCCCTCATAGTTCGCGGACGTGCCGGTGTTCGACGACACCGCGCCGCCCACGGGCAGGGTGCCCGCGATGTACAGGTAGCTGTCGAACGGAGCGGGAGGGGCCGGCACCAGCTGCTGCGTCGCCGTCGTCACCGTGTCGCCGCCCTCGGGGGCCGGGGTCTGCTCCGGCTGGCCACCACAGGCACCCATCAGGCCCACCGCGGACATGCCCAGCACCGCGCTTCGCACTGCCGTTCCACGCTTCATCGCGTCCACCTTCTCAAGGAGGGCGGGGGGGACCCGCCCTGGGAGTGAAACGCCTCCCTGTGACAGCTCGAAGAGTGGAACTCAAGTAACAGATGAAACACAGGCGCCCCTGGCGAAACGTGCGGCAGGGGCGCCTGCCTTGGCGTCTTGGCGCCCCCCCTTCGAGCCCGTGGTCGACGCGTTGGCCGCAAGCGACTTGCACCTGCACGTCAACCGGATGCCGAGGGACGCTCCGCGTGCGCACGAGCTCGTCCTCTTCGATATCCTCGAGAGGTTCCAGGCGTCGTTCCGGGCGCGGGGGATGCGCCTGGAGCCAGTAGCGAGGACGGACAAGGAGCGCTTGGGATGATGAATGGCCCCTGGAGTTGGCTGCGACTGGCGGGACTGCTGCTCGCGGTGGGCTGCGCCTCCCTGCCCGCCCCCATCCCC
>NZ_RAWP01000155.1:0-17094 GCF_003668935.1 Corallococcus sp. AB032C
ACCCGGGAGCGGGATGGCGGCGGACTGGGGCGCGGCGGCGCGAGGCGCGGCGGCACCCGGCAGGGGGATCGCGGCGGACTGGGGGGCGGCCTGACCCGGCAGCGGAATGGCGGCGGACTGCGGCGCGGCGCTGCCAGGAAGCGGAATGGCGGCCGACCGCGGAGCCGGAGCTACCGCGCGCGGGGCGGCGGTGCCCGGCAGGGGAATCGCGGCGGACTGGGGCGCGGCGCTACCGGGCAGCGGGATGGCTGCGGACTGGGGCGCGGCGCTACCGGGCAGCGGGATGGCTGCGGATTGCGGCGCGGCGCTACCGGGTAGGGGAATGGCTGCGGCCTGCGGCGCGGCGGCGCCCGGGAGCGGGATGGCTGCGGCCTGCGGCGCGGCGCTACCCGGGAGCGGGATGGCGGCGGACTGGGGCGCGGCGGCGCGAGGCGCGGCGGCACCCGGCAGGGGGATCGCGGCGGACTGGGGCGCGGCACTGCCCGGGAGCGGGATGGCGGCGGACTGGGGCGCGGCACTGCCCGGGAGCGGGATGGCGGCGGACTGGGGCGCGGCACTGCCCGGCAGGGGAATCGCGGCGGACTGGGGCGCGGCGCTACCGGGCAGCGGGATAGCGGCGGGCTGCGGCGCTGTAGGTGGCGCGGCCTCGGGAGCTTCGCCGCTCGCGCCATCGGCCTTGATGGGGAACGTGGTCTGGCACCGGGCGCACTTCAGCTTCGCGCCGCCGGGCGGGATCCGCCTGTCATCGATGTTGTAATTCGTCTGGCACGACGGGCAGGAGACTTTCATTGTTTTCCTTCGACGAGACCGGCTGGCGCGCGCACGCGCAGCAATGACGGGGGCGTGCGATGGTCCGCGCGGCGCGTGCAGGCTAGCAGAGCCGTTTCAAGCCCGGAAAGAACGCGTCCCCTGGGCGCACCGTTGTCACCCGGCCGGGCAGGAGGGCGGGCGCCCGCCAACACCAACAGTGTGCATCCCTTTTCCAGGTCCCCTCCCGGGGTGGTAGACCCGGCGGCGCATGGATCCCATCGTCATCCTCGGAGCGGGCCTGGCGGGCCTGTCCACCGCGCACTTCCTCAAGCGCCCCTGGCGCCTCATCGAGAAGTCCGACCGGGTCGGCGGCCTCATCAAGACCGAGGTCATCGACGGGTGTTACTTCGACCCCACCGGCCACTGGCTCCACCTGCGCGACCCGGAAATCCAGGAGCTGGTCAACACGCTCTGGCTCCCGGACCAGCTGGTGCGCATCCAGCGCCGCGCCGCCATCTTCTCGCGCGACACCTTCACCCGCTTCCCCTACCAGGTGAACACCCACGGGCTGCCGCCGGAGGTCGTGGCGGAGAACCTGGTCGGCTACGTGGAGGCCATCTACGGGGAGAAGGGCCGCGCCCTGCGCGAGCGCGACCCCGTGAACTTCGAGGAGTTCATCCTCCGCTACATGGGCGAGGGCTTCGCGAAGAACTTCATGCTGCCCTACAACCAGAAGCTCTGGACCGTGCACCCGCGCGAGATGTCCGCCGCGTGGGTCGGCCGGTTCGTGCCGCGCCCCTCCCTCAAGGAGGTCGTGGACGGGGCGCTCGGCGCGGGCAGTGATCAGCTGGGCTACAACGCGTCGTTCCTCTACCCGCGCGAGGGCGGCATCGAGAGCCTGGCGCGCGCGATGAAGCAGCACCTGACGGGCGGCGAACTGAGCGTGCGCACCGAGCCCGTCTCCATCGACTGGAAGACGAAGCAGGTCGCGCTGTCGGACGGGCGCACCGTGCCGTATTCGGGGCTGGTGTCCTCCATCGCACTGCCCACGCTGGTGGAGCTCATCGGGAAGGGCGCCTCCGGCGTGCCGGACGAGGTACGGGCCGCGACGAAGCGCCTGCGCGCCTTCATCGTCACGTACGTCTGCGTGGGCGCCCGGGGCGCGAACCGCCAGCCGTGGCATTGGATCTACCTGCCGGAGCCGGAGTTCCACTCGTACCGCATCGGGGCGCCGTCGGCGGTGTTCGCGCCCCTGGCTCCTCCGGACACGGCCAGCTTTTCCGTGGAGTTCAGCCATCACGGAGAGCTGTCCGTGGCGGACGCGGAGAAGTACGCGGTGGAGGACCTGGTGCGCTCGCGGATGATCCACTCGGCGGACGACATCCTCTTCGCGAAGGGGCGGGAGATTCCGAACGCGTACGTCCTCTACGACGACGCCTACGGCCCCGCGATGGCGGAGGTGAAGCGCTTCATGGAGCACGCCGGCATCCTCATGGCGGGGCGCTATGGAAAGTGGGAGTACGCCTCCATGGAGGACGCCATCCTGGACGGGCGGGCTTGCGCCCGGACGCTGAACGGCTGACGCAGGGAGTCGTCTCCTGTCGACGGTGGTCCGGGGGCGTGCTACGCCCCAGGGCCTTCCCTTCGGATTTCCGGACCCATGGCCCTGCACCTCTCCGTCGTCATCCCCGTCTACAACGAGGAATCCATCATTGCCCAGGCAGCCGAAGAGCTGCGTCAGGGGCTGGATGCTCGCGGGCTCGACTACGAAATCATCTTCGCGGAGAACGGCTCTCGCGACGCGACGCCCCGGCTGCTGGAGGAACTCTGCGCGAAGAACCCGCGCCTGCGCTGGTTCCACTCGGAGACGCCCAACTACGGCGTGGCGCTCAAGGCCGGCATCCTCAAGGCCCAGGGCACCTACGTGGTCTGCGATGAAATCGACCTCTGCGACCTGACCTTCTACGACGCGGCGCTGCCCCGGCTGGAGCGCGGCGAGGCGGACATGGTCGTGGGCTCCAAGGCGGCCAAGGGCGCGAGCGACCAGCGCCCCTTCGTCCGCCGCGCGGCCACGCGGGTGCACAACAAGCTGCTGCGCGTGGCGCTGGGCTTCCAGGGCACGGACACGCACGGCCTGAAGGCGTTCCGCCGGGAAGCGCTGCTGCCCGTCATCCAGAAGTGCGTGGTGGACATGGACGTGTTCGCCAGCGAGTTCGTCATCCGCGCGTGGCGCGAGGGACTGAACGTCATGGAGATCCCCATCCAGCTCCATGAGAAGCGCCAGCCGTCCATCCACTTGTTCAAGCGCGTGCCCAACGTGCTCAAGAACGTGGGCAAGCTTTTCTACGTCATCCGCGTCCGCGGGACCTGAGCGGAGGGTCGCCCCATGACGGCCGCGCGCCTGGCGTCCATCTCCGTCGACCTGGATTCGCTGCCGCACTACTGCCGGATCCACGGGCTGCCCGAGTCGCTGCTCGATGAGCGCGCGCGGACTCTGATCCACCGCGTGGCGGTGCAGCGCTTCCTGGAGCTGTTCGCGGCGGTGGGCGTGCCCGGGACGTTCTTCGTCATCGGCGAGGACCTGGAGTCGGACCCCGGCGCGGCGGACGGCATGCGGCGCTCCCACGCGGCGGGTGTGGAGATTGCGAGCCACAGCCACGCCCATGACTACGCGCTCACCCGGCGTGGGCCGGATGCCATTTCAGAGGACCTGTCGCGCGCGGACGCGGCCATCCTGAAGGCCGTGGGCGTGCGTCCTTCCGGGTTTCGTGCCCCGGGCTACACGCTGAACGCGGACCTGTACGCGGCCACCGTGGCGCAGGGCTACCAGTACGGTTCATCCGCGTTTCCGGCGGCCCCGTACTACGCGGCGAAGGCGGCGGTGATGGGGGCGCTCGCGGCGCTGGGGCGGCCGTCGCGCTCCGTGCTGGACACCCCTCGCGTGCTGCTGGCTCCGCGCGTGCCGTACCGGCCTGACCCCGCGCAGCCCTACCGGCGCGGTTCGGGGGCCGTGCTGGAGCTGCCCATGACGGTGACGCCGGTGGTGCGCTTCCCGTTCATCGGCACGTTCGCGACGACCCTGCCTCGCGGCACGATGCGCGCCGCGTACCGCACGTGCCGGGCGGATGCCTTCTTCAACTTCGAGCTCCACGGTGTCGACGTGCTGGACGCCACGGACGGCATCCCGCCGGAGCTCGCGCGCCAGCAGCGCGACCTGCGCGTGAGCGCCACGAAGAAGATGGAGCGGCTGCGCAGCATCTTCCAGTGGCTCAAGGACGACTTCGATGTCGTCACCCTGCGCGACGCGGCGGGACAGCTGTCCGCCACGCTCTGATCAGCGCGCGGCCTTCAGGGCCTTCCAGTCCGCTTCGGCCTGATCCGCGTAGGCCTGCGCGAAGGCGACCAGCCGCTTCGTGGCCTCCTTCGTGTCTCCGCCCACCCAGTCCTCCAGGCACTTCGCCTGGGCCTGCGTGTTGCCGTGGGCGCGGGCCAGCACGACGCCCGCCTGCTCGAAGGTGGAGCGCAGGGATTTCTTCTTCCCGAGCACGGCGTCGTCCAGCTTGTTCTTCTCCGGCTCCACCTCGCGCAAGAGGAACGCCCGGCCGCCCATGTTCACCGCGCCCGTGAGCGGATTCATGGTTCCGCCCAGCTCCTCTTGCGCCTTCACGACGTCCGCGCCGTTCGCGGGCACCGGGGGCGACGCCACGCCGGACGCGAGCAGCTCCTTCAACTCCAGCAGCACGGGGGGCGCCTTCGGATCCGCCGCGCCCACGAGCACGTAGTCGCGCTCCAGGCCGTAGCTGCTGCCCCCCGCGTCCAGCCGCTCCGCCAGGTCCAGCACCTTCAGGGGGACCGCCACGCCCTCCGTGCCGTCCAGGGTCTTCTCGTAGGACGCCAGCGCGGTCCGCACCGCCGCCTTCTTCTCCGCGTCCAGCGGCTTGAGCGTGTCCGACGTGAGGAAGCGCGGGCCCTTCGCGCCGTCGAGCTTCACGTACTTGGACAGCAGGTCCTTGGCGGACGTGTCGCGCGCCTTGTTGACGAGGTCCTTCACCGGCCCGGAGGACTCCTTCTTGTCCAGGAATGCCCCCGGGTTCGCGTCGCCGTCCGCCAGCAGGTCCAGTGTCTCGAAGTAGTTCTTCGCGAGCGCCTCCACCGCCTTGACCTGCTCGCTCGCGGACAGGCCTGCTTCGCGCGCGGTGAGCACGGCGCTGGTGGCCAGGCGCGTGAGGTCCGCTTCCGGCGACGCGGTGCCCGTCTGGTCGAAGTCGTTGAGCCCCCACACCGCCTTGCCGTCCGGCCCCCGGAACGTGCCCAGGTTGCCCACGTGCGCGTCGCCCACCACCCGGATGTCCGGCGCGGGCCGGTCCGTCAGCCGGGCCTCCTGCGCGTACGGACCCCGCAGGTCCGCGTGGAACAGGGCGGGCATGGCGCGGAACATGGCGGAGGGGCTTGCGCGCATCTGCGCCAGCTTCTCCTTCAGGCGCGCGGGTGGCAGGTCCAGGCGCGCGTTGAAGTCGCGCACGAAGGACACGGCCTGTGAGGGCTGCCGCTCCAGTCCGGACGCCTGGGCCCGCTTGGGCGCCAGCGTGTTCACCGCCACGGTGTTGCCCGTCCGTGACGTGGTGGCCTGGGGCTGGAAGTCGCTGACGTCGGGGGCCAGCCTTCCGGCGGTGGCGCCGGAGGAGGCGAGCGTCAGCACCGTCGCGGCGACGGTGGAGCCCGAGGCGGACGTCCGGGAGGGCTTGGAGGGGATGCGCATGGGGGACCTTCCGGCGGATTATCGTCAGAAGGGCATCGCGGGTTGTGGGCCCACTCCCGGCGTGCGGGCGGGGGTGCTAAGGAGCGAGCCCATGCTGGAGCGTTTCAGCGACAAGGTGAAGAAGGGTCTGCGCGGCTGGACCGAGCGCATGGCCGGCGAGCAGCAGTCCGACCAACTCCAGGCCCTGGCCCGGACGGAGAACGAGTACGGGGTGGACCCGTTCGGGTTCAACCTGGACTACAGCCTGGCCGCCATCGCCCCGTTCATGTGGCTCTACCGCCACTACTTCCGGGTGGAAGCCTACGGCGCGGACCGCATCCCCGCGGGGCGGGTGCTGCTGGTGTCCAACCACTCCGGCCAGCTGCCCCTGGACGGCGCGATGATTGGCATTGCCCTGATGGTGGAGGGCAACCCGCCGCGCGCCATCCGCAGCATGGTGGAGAAGTGGGTGCCGTCCCTGCCGTACGTCTCCACGTTCATGGCGCGCGTGGGCCAGATTGTCGGCACGCCGGAGAACTGCCGGCGGCTGCTGGAGGCGGAGGAGGCCATCCTCGTGTTCCCGGAGGGCACGCGCGGACTCAACAAGCTGTGGCCCCAGCGCTACCAGCTCCAGGAGTTCGGCCTGGGCTTCATGCGCCTGGCGCTGGAGACGAACACGCCCATCGTCCCCATCGCCGTGGTGGGCGCGGAGGAGCAGGCGCCCGCGCTGATGAACCTGAAGCCGGTGGCGAAGCTGCTGGGCTTCCCGTCCTTCCCCATCACCCCCACGGGCACGCCCTTCCCGCTGCCCACGAAGTACCGCATCTACTTCGGCGACGCGCTCCACTTCACCGGCCGCGCGGACGACGAGGACAGCGAACTGGACAAGAAGGTGCGCACCGTGAAGGCCTCCATCCAGGCGATGCTCCACCAGGGGCTCAAGGAACGCCGGGGCGTGTTCTGGTGAGCGCCTCCACGGAAGAGAAGGACGCCGTCGCGGACAAGCGCCCGGCCGTCGTCGTCACCGGCATCAGCGGCAACCTGGGCCGCACGCTGGCGAAGATGCTGCACAAGCGCGAGCGCATCATCGGCATCGACCGGCGGCCCTTCATCGGGAAGCCGAAGGACGTCGAGATGCACCAGCTGGATTTGCGCAAGAAGAAGGCGGAGGACGTCTTCCGCAAGAACGAGGTCCGCGCCGTCATCCACATGGGCATCATGCATGACCCGCGCATGAGCGAGGAGGAGCACCACTCGTTCAACGTCGTGGGGACCACGCGCCTGTTGGAGTACTGCGCGAAGTACGGCGTGAAGAAGGTGGTGGTGCTGTCCTCGGCCAACGTCTACGGCCCCAGCCCGGACAACTCCAACTTCCTCATGGAGGACGCGCCGCTGATGGCCGCGAGCCGCTTCTCCGGCGTGCGCGACCTCATCGAAGTGGACATGCTGGCGCACAGCTTCTTCTGGAAGCACCCCGACATCGAGACGGTCATCCTGCGGCCCGTCCACATCGTCGGGCCCACCATCAAGAACGCGCCGTCCAACTACCTGCGGCTGCGCCACCCGTGGACCATGGCGGGCTTCGACCCCATGGTGCAGCTCATCCACGTGGAGGACGTCGCCCGCGCCATGGTGGAGGCCCTGCGCCCGGAGCCCAAGGGCGTCTACAACGTCGTGGGCCCCGGCCAGGTGCCCCTGTCCGCCGTGCTTCGCGAGCTGGGCCACACCGCGATCCCCGTGCCACACCCCGTGGCCCGGCCCCTGTTGGGCCTGATGTTCCGCTACCGGCTGGCCAACTTCCCGCCGCCGGAGCTGGACCACATCCAGTTCCTCTGCGCCGTGGACGGCAACCGCTGGGTCCAGGACGTGGGCTGGAAGTCCCGGCACTCCATGCGCGACACCATCCGCTCCGTCATCGGCGAGTAGCGGCTTTTCGTGGGACCCCGCGACGGTTCCCTGACAGTCATGTCAGGGGGGACGTGGCGGGATGGCAGGAAGGGCCTGACAACACTGTCAGGCATGGGACGGCGGTGACGGGGAGCGAGTACCTCCAAGTGCCTGATTTCCCGTGGGAACCGGGGGTAGGGCGGAGGGCGGAGCGGTTGGCACTCGCATTGCTCTAGAGACCAGGCAACACGGCGGGGTCGCAGCGGGCCGGAAGTACCGCGCGACATCGTCACCCTGGTAGGGGGTTCCATTGGGGAACTCTCGACGCCCATCGTCTCGGCCGGCCCCGAGACGGTGGGCGACTTTTTTTGCGGGCTACGGGGACGGCTTCTCCCGTGGCTCCAGCTCGCCCGCGAAGGGTCCCGACAGCTGCTTCTCCAGCAGCCAGGCGCCGTCCCGGAAGACGAACTCCGAGGTGACGGTGTCGGTCTGCTCCGTGACGGAGGGCAGGCGCATCCACTGGATGCGGCTGTGGACGGTGGCGTGGCGGCCGTCCTCGGCGAGCTTCACGTCCTCGATTTCGAAGTCGGTGACGGTGAGGTCGCGGTCGTCGTGGAGCTCGCGGCGCTTGCGGTCGAAGTCCTGGCGCTCCTCGGGGACGAGGAAGGTGGTCAGGGTGCGGTAGTTCCTCCAGCGCAGGTTCTTGTGGAAGCCCTCGACGACGGGGCGGAGCGCTTCCATGTCCGACTTGGGAGGGGTGTGGGCACAGGCCCCACCGAGGAACAGGGCGACCATCAGGGCAGACAGGCGTTTCATGGCCGCGACGCTACCAGCCGCTGGGCGGAACGGACGAGGGCAGTGGTATGGTCCGCGCTCCCCCGCTAAGCGCACCGGAGTCGCGACTCAACATGGCCAAGTCGATGGTGGAGCGTTACGAGCAGCTCCTCCGGCAGGACCCGACCTCTTCCGTCTTCGTGGAGCTGGCGAAGGCGCTGCTGGAGAAGGGAGACGCGCAGCGCACCATCGAGGTGTGTACGCAGGGCATCTCCCACCATCCCACGTCCACCGTGGGGCGGGTGCTGTGGGGCAAGGCGCTCATCCAGCTGGGGCGGCCCGCGGAGGCGATGGAGCAGTTCGACCAGGCCATCGCCATCGAGCGGGACAACCCGTACGCCTACAACCTCATTGGCGACGTGCTCCTGCAGCGCGGGCTGTACCGCTCCGCGCTGCCGATCCTGCGCAAGGCCGTGGCGCTGCAGCCCAACAACGGGCGCGTGAAGCAGTGGTTGGATCAGGCCCAGCAGGCGCTGTCCGGTGGACCGGCGCCCATCTTCGCGGACCTGGGCGTCCTGGCGACCCCCGCGGCCGCGCCTGAAGAGGACGCGCCGGAGCCGCCGGGTTCGGAAGCGGCCCCGTCCGCGTTCGAGGCGCGTGCCGCCGCGGCGGCGGGACTGGAGCCTCGCCGCGCTGCCCGGACGGAGACGCCGGCGGGTGGAACGGATGCGCAGGCGGCCTCCAGGGTCGCCTCCATCGAGGCGCAGGGTGGGCCCTCGGCTCCCGCCGGGACGCCGGTGGCGGAGGACGCGCGGGGCCCTGGCCCCGTGGAGGCGGGTGAGCAGGAGCGCGGTGCGGATCCGGTGGAGGCTGCTCGCGGTGGCCCGGCGGATCCGGGCCAGGAGCCGGGTTCGGGACGCGGGCGGGCGGCGTCGGACGCCGGATCGGATCCGGGTCAAGCCCCCGCGTCGGGGAACCTCGCGGATCCGGTGGCCGCTTCGCCGTCGGATCCGGATCAGGACTCGGAGGCTCCGTCCGCTCCCGTGCAGGCGGCGGACCCAGGGTCCTCCAGCCGTGGGCGCAAGTCCGGGATGCTGGCGGATCTCCCGGATGCTCCTCCGGCGGATGAACCCTCCGCGTCGCAGGGCGGGGGATTGCTCGGGGACCTTCCTCCTCCGGAGGCGGTGCGGGCTCGCGCGGCCGCGCCGGTGACGCCGGCTCCGGTCGCTTCGGCTTCGGGCGGCAAGCGCTCGCTGCTGGACGACATCCCGGACGCGACGGAGCTGGCGGCGGCCTCGGCCCGCAACAAGGCGGCGGCGAACGCGAAGGACACGGAGGCACTCGCGGCGAAGTACGAGCGCGAGATGCACGAGAAGATCGCCAAGGAGCGGGCGAAGCAGTCCCTCCTCGAGCGCTATGGCGCGAAGACCGTGGCGCTCTTCGTGGCCCTCATCTTCCTGGGCGCGAGCGCGGGCTTCTTCATCCTCTACCGCTCCCGTCAGGGCGGCCAGACGCTGTCGGAGACGCTGGAACTCGCGAAGCGCGCCGTGGCGCAGGACACGGGCGCGTCGCTGGATGAAGCGCTCCGCCAGCTCGACCGCGCGCGCGACATGGACGAGGCGAGCCCCGCCGCCTGGGCGCTCGCGGGCTACGCGCACGCGCTGCGCTACCTGGACCACGGCGCCAATGCGGAGGACCGCCGGCTCGCGCTGGAGGCGCTGGAGAAGCCGGGCGTGAAGGACGGCTTCAACGGCCTGGTGCTGGCCACCAACGCGCTCGTCGCCGACGACCGGGCCCGTGAGTCCGCGAACCGCGCGCTGCTCGCCTCGCAGGACGACGTGACGGAGGTGCACGCGCTCGCGGGCAGCCTGCTCATCGCCGCCAAGGACGAGAAGAAGGCCCTGGACCGCTTCGACCGCGCGCTCAAGGCGTCGCCGGGCAACGTCCGCGCGCTGGTGGCGCTGGGCGACTACTACCTCGCCTCCGAGGACTTCGCGCAGGCGCTGGAGATGTTCAAGCGCGCGCGTGAGGTCTCCAAGGAGCACCCCGCCGCCCGCATCGGGATGGCGGAGAGCCGGCTCGCGCTGGAGCAGGATATGGACGCGGCGCTGGCGGACGTGGCGCCGCTCGCGCAGGACGCGAAGCTGCCCCCCGCGCTCCAGCCCCGTCAGCAGCTGGTGCACGGCGAAATCCTGTCCGCGCTGGGCAAGTACGACGAGGCGCGCACCATGCTCTCCAAGGGCGCGCAGGGGCCGCTGGCCATGGACTTCCAGCTGGCGCTCGGGGCCGCGGGCCGCGCGGCGGGCAAGCTGGAGGCCGCGCAGCAGGCCTACGAGGCCGCGCTGAAGCTGCAGCCCAAGAGCGAGGCCGCGAAGGAGGGCCTGGGGCGCACGCTGCTGGACCGCGACCGCGAGAAGGAAGCCCTGCAGCGGCTGGAGGCCGACGGCGGCCGCAAGGTGTCGCTGGTGCGGGGCGCGGCGTACGCGCGGCTCGGGGACTGGAAGCGCGCCCGCGTGGAGCTGGGCAAGACGCGCGTGAACGACCGCTATCCGCCGGAGGCCGTCGCGTGGCTGGCGCTGGCGGACGCGCACGAGGGCAACGGCGCCCAGGCGCGCGACGTGCTGGAGAAGGCGCTGGCGAAGAAGCCCCGCACGGACCTGCGCTTGGCGCTGGGGCAGGTGTACTGGCGGGAGCGCGCGCTCGACAAGGCGCAGACCCAGTTCGACGAGGCGATGAAGGATCCGCGCGACTACGAGGGCGCGTGCTCTCTGGGGCGGCTGCTCCTGTCTCGCCGGCTGCCGGACATGGCGCTCAAGCCGCTGACGCAGGCGGTGGAGCGCAACGGCGCGCACGGCGAGGCCCGCGATGCACTGGGCCGCACGCTCCTGGCGCTGGGCCGCACGCCGGAGGCGCTGAAGCAGTTCGAAGCGTGGCAGCTGGACAACCCGGGCAGCGCGGCCGCGCAGAAGGGCTTCGCGCTGGCGCTGTACCAGTCCGGCCGCCGCAAGGAGGCGGAAGGGGCGTCCGGCCGGGCGGTGAAGCTGGCGCCGGAAGACGCGGAGGGGCAGCGGCTGCGCGCGGCGCTCCTGTTCGCCAACGGCGACGCGAAGGGCGGCTTCTCCGCGCTGGAGCGCGCCAACAAGCTGGACTCCAAGGACCCGGACACCTTCTGCGAAATCGCCCAGGCGTTCCTGCGCCAGGGGCAGGTGGAGAGCGCGGACGCGGCCTTCGCGGCGGCGCGGCGGGAAGGGCCGGACGCGACGTGCGGCCGCGTGGGCGAGCTGTACGCGCAGCTGCCGGGCGGTGGCCGTGGCGCGGCGCGCACGCTGCAGGACCTGGCCGACAAGGCGCCCACCGTCTGGGACAAGGCCTTCGCCCAGGTGACGCTGGCGCGGGTGCTGCTGGGCGCTGGGGCCGTGAAGGAGGCCCGCGCGGCGGCGGACGAGGCCGTGAAGCTGGCCCCCTACAACGGGCGCGCGTACCTGGCCCTGGGGCTGGTGGCCTTCAAGCAGCGTCAGGAGGCCCCCGCGCGCGAGGCGCTGGCCAAGGCCGTGGAGCTGGAGCCCACGGATGGCCTGGCGCACCTGGCGCTGGCGGACGTGCTGGTGCGCGAGACGGCGGAGCTGCCCCGGGCGGTGGAGGCCTACGAGTCCTTCCTTAAGCTCGCGGGGGGCGCGCCGGAGGCGAACCGGGTGAAGAAGGCCCTTCCGCTCCTCAAGCGCCGGGCGTCGCGCTAGCGTGGTCGACGTGAGCGACCCGCGGCCCCCGTCCTCCCCCCTGCTGAAGGTCATGTGGGGCAATGCCTTCCTGCTGTCGGTGCTCTACCTGCTGACGGGCATCGTCGTGGAGTCCGTCCGGAGGCGGTACCACAAGCCCTTCTTCGAGCGCCTCTCCATGGCGCTCGACTCGCTGCCGGCGCGGGCGCTGGAGCTGGTGCGCGCCATGGAGCCGCTGCGCGAGGCGTACTTCAGCGGTCGCATCACCGACCTGGGCGTGCGCGTCGTCTTCGGCCTCGTCACCGTGGCGGTCATCTTCCTGCTCGCCGTGGTGGTGGGCGCCATCATGGCCGTGCTGCGGTGGGCGCTGATGCGCGCCACCCGCGGTGGGAATGGCGCTCCCAGGGGCTGAACCTCCGCTCACGCCCGGCGGACGCGCCGGAGGCGGAGCAGCCACGGCAAGAGGCAGAGGCCCACGCCCAGTCCGCTCACCGCCAGGGCCATGCCCTGTCCCGGAGGGATGAAGCGCCAGACCACCTGGTGCCGGCCCGCCGGAAGCGCCACGCCAAGGAAGGCGTGGTTGGTGGGAAGCACTTCTGCGGGCGCACCGTCCACGGTGGCGGTCCAGCCCGAGAAATAGGCCTCCGAGGCGACCAGCACCGCGGGCTGTTTCGCATCCACCTCCACCGTGGATCCGTCCGGGCCGCGCTCCACGACGCGGACGCTGCCCAGCTCCGCGTCCGGCGCGGGCTGGGGCAGGGGCGTGAGGCACTCCACGGCCGCCTGGCGTCCGGGAACGAAGTCGCTGGAGGCGATGAGGGCCAGGCTCTCCTCCGGGCCCGCCACGCAACGCGGCGCCGCGAGGTAGACGCGAGGCAGCGCGAGCGGGTTCGCGAGCAGCTGCACGCCGAAGGGCTCGCTCTCCGCCACGACGTACTTCTCCATCCCCCGCTTCTGGACCTGGAGTGTGTCCAGGGTGAAGAAGCCCACTCCCGCGAGCCCCGCGTAGCGCCGCCACCACTGGCGCTGGTCCTTGAGCAGCGCCCCGACGCGCGCGGAGAGCGTGGGCAGGTACCAGTTCGCGGCCTCCACTCCCCAACGCGCTCCCACGTCGGGAACGAGCATCGTCAGGTTCGCCGCCGCGTCCCTGTCGTCCGGGGACAGCCCCTCCAGACTCGGCTGCTGGATGGTCGCGACCGCGGTGTACACACGCGTCTGGCCGAGCAGCGTTTCGCTCCCCACGCGCTGCCGCATCGTTTCAACGAAGAGGGGCTGCGCCTCAATGAGGTCGCGGTCGCAGGACACGTACACGGGCTCGGTGACCCAGGCGACGTCCACCGCGACGAGGGTGACGAGCACCAGGGCGAGGGGCCGTGGCTGGAGCTTCCTCCAGACGAGGAGCAGCCCCAGCGCCAGACAGACGCTTCCGGTCCGGAGGCCGCCCTCCGTGAGCCGCTCACCGACCTGTCGCGCCACTTCCGGCCAGAGCTCCGGGCGGCCCGAATAGAGGCCACTCAGGGCCTCGGCCAGGCGGGCGCCCGTGCCTGTCAGCGCGAGGAGCAGGACCCCCAGTCCCAGCCCGCCCAGGACCCACGCCACGCGCCGCCTGCCCGGGGCCTCTCGCGCCACGAGCGACTCGGCGCCCAGCCCCGCGAGCACCGCGAGCCAGAAGGCCACGTGCACGGAGAGCTTCTCCGGGTAGCGGAAGGGACGCCACGGGGGGAGCAGCTCGTAGACGAGCGCATACAGCGGCGTGTGGCGTCCGAACATCAGCAGGACGAACAGCGCCGTCAGCCCCAACGCCAACTGGACCCGGCGCTCCCGCCACCGGCTCGCGGCGGCCACTCCCGCGAGGAAGAGCATGGGCAGGCCCACATAGAGCGAGCGGAGCCAGAAGTCGTTCACCTGCGTGCCCAGCAGCCCCTCCGCCACCGGCGCGCGCAAGGGGCGCTCCAGGGCGAAGACATTGCCCAGCGCCATGTCCAGCAGGCGCAGTGGATGGGTCGACCAGACCACGGCCGTCTCCAGGGTGCGCCGCTCCGCGAACGTCTCCCGCAGGACGGACGCGGAGGCCCAGAGCTGCACGGCGCTCACGAGCAGCGCGAGCCCCAACCCCGCCCCCGCCGCCAGGAGGACCTTGCGGCGAGGCGCGCCTTCCAGGGGGCCGAACGCCGCCACCGCGAGCACCGTGGCGCCTCCCACCGCGAAGCCCTGGGGGTCTCCCGCGAAGAGGAGGGTGCCCAGCACCAGCCCCACCGCGCCCGCCGCCGCCCACGACGCGTGCTTCAGCACCGCGTCCGTCGCTACCAGCAGCCACGGGAGCGCCATGGCGGCCTGCAGGTACGGCAGGCTGTTGGTGAGGCTGACCAGTGCGCCGCCAAAGGCGAAGCCCAGGGCCCCCACCGCGGCGGCGCCCGGGCGCGTGCCCCAGCGCCGCAGGAGGACATAGGTGCCCAGGGCCGCGACGGGGTAGCAGACCAGCACCATCAGCGTGAGCATCGCCGGCCCCTCCACCAGCAGGCCCAGCAGGTTCGCGGGGTGGAAGGCGCCGGTGACGGTGGCGCCCGCGAAGGGCTGCCCCAGCGAATTGAAGGGCGTCCAGTCCGGCCATTCCCACTGGCGGACGGCCTGGACCCAGAGCCACTTGGCCGGCAGGCAGACCCGGAGCATGTCCCGCTCGCAGAAGACCCCACCGGAGGCGAGCAGGCGGTGGAAGAAGAGCAGCGTCGCCGCGCACAGGGCTCCGAGGACGGAGAGGAACTCGCGGCGGTGGAGCGGGGGCGTGGAGGACATGGCGGCTGCGGCGGGTTCTACCAGAGTCCCGGGGGGCCCCTCTGGAGTGGAGGCGGAGGGCTAGCTGCGCGACTTCGCCTTGCGGATGCGCGGGGCCACGGGCGCCGCCTGCGGCTCATGGCCCGCCGCGCGCGCCATCAGGCAGATCTCCACCACCTTGGGGCCGAAGCGCTCCCAGCGGCTCTCCCCGGTGCCCTTCACCGCGAGGAAGGCCTCCCGGTCCACCGGCAGCGCGGCGGACAGCCCCAGCAGCGTCGCGTCGTTGAAGATGATGAAGGGCGCGACGCCCAGGTCCTTCGCCAGGTCCTTGCGCCAGCGGCGCAGCTCCATGGACGCCAGCTCGCTGTACGCCATCACCGGCGCTCCGGCCACGGCGGGCAGGGAGCGCGAGGAGGAGCCGGACGGCTTGGGCATCATGCTGCCCGCGCACCGGTCGCACTTGCCGCACACCGCCGCCGCGTCCGTCTGCCCGAAGTAGCGCAGGATGAACGCGCGCCGGCACTTCGGCGTGTACGCATAGTCCGCCATCCGCTTGAGCATCAGCCGGTTGAGCCGCTCCTGCTCGCGCACCCGGGTCAGGTCCACCGAAAGCTCGCGGAATGGGACGCGCTCCAGCGCGCGGATGGAGCGCCCCGCGAACGGCCGGCGCACCCGCACCACGCCCGACTTCTCCAGCAGGCCCAGCGCGTGACGGACGTCGTCCTCCGTCAGTCCCGTGCGCCGCGCGAGGATGGGCAGTTCCGTGGTGGCCTGCCGCCCCACGGGGAAGGTCTCCAGCAGCGAACGCAGGAGCCGCTGTGACTCCGCCGCGTGTGGCTGCGCGCTGGCGGCCTTGTCCGTCAGCGTGATGCCGTACTCGCCTTCGCCCCGGCCGCCGCGCTCCAGCTTGCCTTCGCGCTCGAAGATTTTCAGGGCGGCGGAGACCTCGAACTCGCTGGCGCCCACCATGCCCGCGAGCGCGTGCACGCCCCGGTCGAACTCCTCCACGGCCTGCAGCTGCGCCCAGATGTCCGCCAGCACGGACTCGGACGGGTGGCTGCCTTCGATGAGGCGCTCCTGCGTGTACACGTCCGCGTGGTTGAACAGGAGCACCGCCGTGGCGGGGTTGCCGTCGCGGCCCGCACGGCCAATCTCCTGGTAGTACGCCTCCACCGCGCGGGGGATGTTGGCGTGCGCGACGAAGCGGATGTCCGACTTGTCGATGCCCATGCCGAAGGCGTTGGTTGCCACCGCCACCGCCTCCTTCGCGGACATGAAGTCGTCCTGCGCGCGGCGGCGGGCGTCGTCCTCCATGCCCGCGTGGTACAGCACTGCCTTCACCTTGCGCGTGACGAGCGCGGAGTGCATCCCTTCCGCCGCCTTGCGCGTGGAGCAGTAGATGATGCCGCTTCCGCCGCCCTTCGCCGCCAGGCTCGCGCACGCGTCCCGGCGCTCTTCGTCCCCGCTGACGTTCACCACGTCCAGGAAGAGGTTGGGCCGGTCGAACCCCTGCGCGAACACCGCCGGGTCCTTCATCAGGAGCACGCGGACGATGTCCTCGCGCACCTCCGGCGTCGCCGTGGCGGTGAGCGCCACCGTGCGCGGTGGCCGCAGCCGCTTGCGCACCTGGCCCAAGAGCGCGTAGTCCGGCCGGAAGTCGTGGCCCCACTGGGAGATGCAGTGCGCCTCGTCCACGGCGAGCAGCTCCACGCCCAGCCCGGACACCAGCTCCAGGAAGCTTGCGCTGCGGAAGCGCTCCGGCGCCACGTAGAGCAGCTTGTACTCGCGGGCGCGCAGCTTGCGCAGGCGCTCCGCCCGCTCCACGTCGGACAGGGACGAGTTGATGTACGTGGCCGCGATGCCCTTCGCGGTGAGCTGCTCCACCTGGTCCTTCATCAGCGCGATGAGCGGTGACACCACCAGCGTGATGCCCGGCAACAGCATCGCCGGCAGCTGGTAGCACAGGCTCTTGCCCGCGCCCGTGGGCATCACCACCACGGTGTTGCGGCCGCTGAGGACGGAGCTGATGACGGGTGCCTGGCCAGGGCGGAACTCCGGCAGGCCGAAGTGCCGCACCAGTCCCTGCTGGGCATCTTCGAGGAAGGGCAGGGACTCCGTCATCGCGCGCATGTTCATCATCCTGGATGGGCCGTCAACGCCAATCCCCTCGTGGATACCGGTGTCCCCGCGTCACAGCTCGAGCCCCGGAGGAAGGGGAACCGCCAGCGCGGCCCGTTTCAACGCCACCTCGCGCCGCAGCGCCTCCGTCCGCTCCGGGTCCAGGCGGCCGTCCACGAGGATGTCCCCTTCGCGCACGCCCGGTGGCAGCCGCCAGCGCTCCACCGTGCACGCCTGCCCTCCGTCGGTCCGCACCACCTGGGCCCGCGTCTCCTCCAGCAGCTCCACCCGGATGGGACTTGCCCCCAGGCCCAACAGCACGCCCGCCCCCATCACCAG
>NZ_RAWP01000156.1:0-16923 GCF_003668935.1 Corallococcus sp. AB032C
CCCCCGTCCCGTCCCGCGCCCGCCGCGCCGCCCGCGGCCGTGGTGCCGCCTCCCTCCGCGGGGATGAGCCGCGAGCAGCTGGCCAAGCTGCTGACGGAGACGGACGTCTACGTGAAGTACGGGCTCCACGACAAAGCGCTGGAGCACCTGCGCAAGGTCTTCTCCGTGGATCCGGAGAACCTGGACGCGCACGAAAAGGCGTACCACATCTACGTGGCGGCCAGTAACGGCGCGCAGGCGTCCGAGCAGCTGCTCAACGTGCTGCGCCTGTGCACGCGCCGCGCGGACGTGCAGCGCGCGCAGCCGTACCTGGCGACCATCCTCCAGGAGAACCCGGCGCATCCCGAGGTGCCCGCCTTCCTGTCCGTGCTCCGCGCGGAAGGGGGCTTCGTGGCGCCGGCGGCGACGCCGGGCGTGGAGTCGCTGGAGGAGGACGCCATCCTGGTGGACTCCAACGAGGACGAGATCCTCGTCGCGGAGCCGCCGGAGGACGCGCTCGCGCAGCCCGGCGGTGACGAGCTGGCGCTCGCTGCGCTGAGCCACGGGTCGGACTCGGACGAAATCGTCGACGACGAGGTCGCGGAGACCACGTTGAGCGGCGAGGAAGCGGTGATGGGCGAGCCCATCAGCTCCGCCGAGAACACCGTCTACGACCTGCCGCCGCAGGATGACCTGGTGATGGGGTCCGACGAGGACTCGCTGGTGCTCGCGGACGAGCCGGGCCTGGGCGGCTCGGATGACTCCGGAGGCTTGGACGACGAGCCGCTGGTCGCCCAGGACGACGCGCTGGCGTACGCGGCGGACGCGGGCGACGAGCCCATGGTGCTCGCGGACGAGCCGGGCGGCATGTCGCTGGGCGACGAGGAAGAGGCGCCGCCCACGCGCATCCTGTCCCCGTCGCGCGCGCTGTTGGAAGAGGCCGCGCCGAACACGCGCCAGTTGCCGACGCTGGGCCACAGCGACGACGACGAGGCCCTGGTCGAACCCGGCATGTCGCTGGGCGAGGACGACGACGCGCCCACGCGCGTGGGGCTCGCGCCCCTGGATGCGTCCGCGCTGGACGACGCGGGCCTGGACGAAAGCTTCGCAGCGCCGGTGGAAGAGCCCTCGTACACGGGCGACATGTCGCTGGGCGACGAGTACGAAGACGAGCCCACGGCCGCGCACATGGTGCTGCCGTCGCTGGAGGGGCTGTCCTACGACGAGCCTCAGGCCGAGGCGTTCGCGGACGAGCCGGAGCCCGAGCCCGAGGCCCTGGCGGATGAGCCGGAACCCGAGCCAGCGCCCGAGCCGGAAGCGGAGCCTGAGGAAGAGCCTGCCTCCGAGGAGTGCGACGAGGCGTCGTTCTTCCTCGACCAGGGCCTGCTGGAAGAGGCGCGCGAAATCCTGGAGACGGTGGCCATCGCGTTCCCCGGCCACGTGCGCGCCGGCGAGCTGATGGCGCGGCTGGAGGAGATGGAGGCCGGCGGTGGCACGGCCCCCGAGGACGACGCTCCCTCGGAGCCCCTGCACGTGCCTTCCGTGCAGC
This sequence comes from Corallococcus sp. AB032C, assembly GCF_003668935.1. Classification (NCBI taxonomy): domain Bacteria; kingdom Pseudomonadati; phylum Myxococcota; class Myxococcia; order Myxococcales; family Myxococcaceae; genus Corallococcus; species Corallococcus sp. AB032C. Next base: position 1,529 of record NZ_RAWP01000156.1, read on the forward strand.
CGGTGACGGAGGCGTCGCTCGACGACGACGCCGGTGGTGGTGACGCGTTCGACCTGGCGGCGCAGCTGGCGGGTGAGCTGGACGACCTGGGCGGTGAGTCGCTGGCGGCGGTGCCCCCGGCGGAAGAGGACTTCCAGTACTCGGTGGACGAGGTCTTCGCCGAGTTCAAGAAGGGCCTGGCCAAGGTGGTGAAGCCCGAGGACGTGGACACGCACTACGACCTGGGCATCGCCTACAAGGAAATGGGCCTGCTGGACGACGCCGTCCACGAGTTCGAGGTGGCCCGCCAGGGCTGCGTGGGCACCCCGCGCGAGCTGGACTGCCTGACGATGATTGGCATGCTGCACACGCTGCGCGGCAAGCCGGACGAGTCCGTGGCGGTGTTCAAGGAAGGCCTTTCCAACGTGCTCGCGACGGGCGAGGTGGCCAAGGCGCTGGGCTTCGAGCTGGCGAGCGCCTACGACGCGCTCAACGAGCAGGGCAAGGCGCTCTTCCACTTCCAGCGGGTGGCCGCCATGGACGCGAAATACCGCGACGTGGGGTCGCAGGTGACGCGGCTGTCGGCGCTGACCGCACCGGAGGAGGACCCGCTGCCTCGCGCCGGAAAGGGCCCGGCGACGCCGGTTCCCGCAGCGGGCGTGCCGAAGGCTCGTAAAGTAGGGTACGTGTAGCGCGTCCCCCACGAGGCCCGGCGAGCGATGACGACCTACCTCGATTTCTTCGAACTCACCCAGGAGCCGTTCTCCAACGCTCCGGTGAGCCGCTTCTATTACAACTCCGCGCAGCACTCGCAGGCCCTCACGCGGCTGATGCACGCCGTGGGCTACATGAAGGGCCTGTCCATCCTCATTGGCGACATCGGCGCGGGCAAGACGACGCTCGCCCGGCGCATGCTCGACTCGCTTCCAGAGTCCGAGTACGAGGCCGCGCTGCTCGTCATCATCCACTCGGGCATCACCGCCCAATGGCTGCTGCGCCGCATCGCGCTCCAGCTGGGCGTGGAGAACCCCGCGCAGGAGAAGCTGGCGCTCCTGTCGCAGCTCTACCAGCGCCTGCTGCAAATCTATGAGTCCGGCAAGAAGGCCGTCGTCCTCATCGACGAGGCGCAGATGCTGGAGACGCGCGAGCTCATGGAGGAGTTCCGGGGGCTGCTCAACCTGGAAGTGCCGGAGCGCAAGCTCATCTCCTTCGTCTTCTTCGGCCTGCCGGAGATTGAGAAGAACCTGAAGTTGGATCCGCCGCTCGCCCAGCGGGTGGCGCTCCGCTACAAGCTGGAGCCCTTCACGGCGGAGTCCACGGAGGCGTACGTGAAGCACCGGCTGAGGCTCGCCGGCTGCCCGCGCATGCCCTTCACGCCGGAGGCGCTGCTCGCCGTGCACGAGCACTCTGGCGGCACCCCGCGCGTCATCAACACCCTGTGCGACAACGCCCTCTTCGAGGCGTTCCTCGCGCGCTCGGAGACCATCAGCGCCGAGCTGGTGCACCGCATCGGCAACAACCTGGGGCTCCAGGGTGGCTCGGCTGCTTCCCAGGCAAGCGAGCGGGCGAGCGCGCCCGCCACCTCGCTGCCCCGGACGGCGAACACCAAAATCGACCTGGCGGAGATCGACCGCTACCTCGAGGGACTCGGTAAGCTCTAGCGGCTTGTCCCTCCCCAGCCGCAACAGCGCAGCGCGCAAGGCGCTCTTGTTGGTGCTCCTCGTGGTGTCGGGGAGCATCCTGCTGTTGCGTCAGCCGTTCACCTGGGACGCCGCCTGCACCCTGGCCCGCAGGCAGCTGCCGGACCTGCTGGGCGTGGGCATCGGCATCGGCCGGTGCGAGCTGGATCCGCTGGGCTCGCGCGTGGTGCTGCACGGCGTGTCGGTGTTCGCGCCGGGCAGCGACACGCCGCTGTTCGCCGCGGACGAGGCGGAGGTGGGGCTGGGCTTCCTGTCTCCGCTGTCCCGCCGCTTCATGCTGGGCCATGTGCGCGTGCGCCATCCGCGCGTGGCGCTGGATTTGTCCCGGCCCTCCGCGGCCCCGCCTTCCTCCGACGGCATGTGCCCGCTCACGCCGCTGACCCGCGTGGGCGTGGGGCGCGTGGACATCACCGGCGCGGAGGTGCGCCTCGCGCTGCCGGGCGGGCGGGGCGTGGAGGTGGAGAATCTGGACGTGGGGTGGGTGGAGCACTGGGGCGTGATGGAGCTGGAGGTGGGCGCGCGGCGGGGCCTGGTGCGCCTGGGCGCGGGCGGCGGCGAGCTGACGCTGGGGCAGCTGGGCTTCACCGGCGCGTTGGATCCGGATGAAGGGCTGCTGGACGTGGAGCGCGCGGAGGTGACGCTCGACGACATCACCGCCACGGTGTCCGGCCGCGTGGAGACGCTGTGTCATCCGGTGCTCGCGCTGGACGCGCAGGTGTTCCTGCCGCTGCGCACGCTGTCGCAAGCGAAGCTGTTGCCGCGTCCGGCCACCGGGCATTTGTGGACGCGCCTGTCCGTCACCGGGAAGCCTTCCGCGCTCGCGGTGGGCGCGGACCTGTCCGCGAGCAACCTGGCCTATGAGCAATACGGGCCGGTGAGCCTCAACGCGCGCCTGTCGTACGCGGGGGACAGCGTGCGCGTGGAGTCGCTGGAGGCCCCGCTGGGCTCCGGCAAGGTGAAGCTGTCGGGCGCGTTGAAGCTCACGCCGGAGCTGCCCGTGGACGTGACGCTGCAGACGGAGGACGCGTCCTTCGGGCGCATCCTGGAGCGCGCGGGCGTGGCGGGCTCCTGGGTGGACTTCCCCGCGACGGCGAACGCGCACCTCACCGGGACGCTGCTGCCCAGGCCGTCGCTGTCCGGGCCGTTGGATTTGCGCAGCGGCCGCTTCGTGCTGGCCACGCGCGCGTTCGACGCGCCGGTCAGCGCGGGCAAGACGCTGCTCACCTTCGAGCGGGGCCGCGCGCAGACGGCCGTGAAGCTGACGGGGGACCGCGTGTCCTTCAGCCGCCTCACGGTGGAGTCCGGCCGCTCGCGCGTGCACGGCGACGTGACGCTCTACTTCGACACCGCGCGCGGCCTGGACATCCAGGGCAACGGCGAGCTGGAGCTTTCAGACTTCGGCCACATCGCGGAGCTGCCGTGGTCCGGGAAGGGCTCCGCGAACTACTCCATCGTGGGGCCGTACTCGGACGTGAAGGTGGACGCGAGCCTGTCCCTGCGCGACTTCACCTTCTGGGGCTTCGGCCTGGGCGTGACGCAGGCGAAGCTGTCGTACTCGAAGGGGCTGCTGTCCTTCCCGTCGCTCACCGGCCAGAAGGGGCGCACGCAGTACTTCGGCAACGCGAAGCTCACCTTCGCGCGCCTGCTGCACCTGCGCCTGGACGTGACGGTGCCGCAGGGCCGCACCGAGGACCTGGTGGACCTGGTGGCGGGCCTGAGCCCGTCCATCGCCGTGGTGCAGGGCCAGTTCGCGGGCGCGGCTTCCGGGCGCGTCGAAATCGACAGTCCCCTGGAGAAGCTGGAGGGGCTGGTGGCCTTCGACCTGCGCGACACCTCGTACCTGGGCCGCAGGCTGGGCGCGGGCTCCGCGCGGCTGCGCTTCGTGGACGGCAAGGAGATGGTGCTGGAGCGCACCGTGCTGGACGGCCGGCTGGGGCGCACCTGGGTGGAGGGCTCCTTCGGCTTCACCGCGGGCGCGCTGGACTACCGCTTCGGCGGAGAGAACCTGTCGCTCGCGGAGGCCGTGGGGCAGGAGACCGCGGAGGAGATGGGCATCCAGGGCACGCTCGTGCTCGCGGGCACCGTGGCGGGCTCGGCGGACAAGCCCGACATCCAGGCCACGCTGAAGGGCCCGCGCATCACCTTCGCGTCGCGCGACCTGGGCGCCATGGACCTCGCGCTGCGCCAGGAGGGCAAGCAGCTGCGCATCACCGGCCGCCCCTTCCGCGACGCGCAGGGCTACCTGAACATGACGGTGAAGGAGCCCTACCTCTTCGACTCCACCGTCGACCTGCTGCTGCCTGAAATCAAGCCGCTGCTGCCTCAGGTGCCGGCGCTGGCGGGCGTCACCGGCATGCTCGCGGGGCGCGTGACGCTGCAGGGCCCGCTGTTGCAACCGGAGGGCTACACGGTGGGGGCGACCGTGCGGGAGCTGTCGCTCGCGCGGGGCGACCTGCGCGGCCGCAACCAGGGACCCATCGTGCTGACGTACATCAACAACCGGCTGGACGTGCAGCCCTTCCGCTTCAGCGGCGCGTCGGTGGACTTCACGTTGGGCGGCTGGATGAGCCGGCGCGCCATCAACATGAGCCTGCGCGAGGGGCGCATGGACGTGCGGCTCCTGGAGCCGCTGTTGCCCGGCATGGAGCGCGTGGGCGGCCAGCTGCGCGTGGACGCGGAGGCCACCGGTTCGCTGGACGCGCCGTCGGTGGTGGGCACCGCGGAGCTGTCCGACGTGCGCCTGTCCATGCGCGACCTGCCGCTCACCGTGCGAGGCATGTCCGGCCGCCTGGAGATGACGGGCCAGCGCGTGCTGCTGGAGCACCTGCAGGCCCAGGTCAACGAAGGCCAGGTGTCCGCGCGCGGCGACATCCGGCTGGAGCGCTTCGTGCCCAAGCGGCTGGCGCTGACGCTGCAACTGGATGCCGTGCCGTACCGGATGACGGAGGACCTGCCGCTCACCGTGTCCGGCCTGCTGCAGGTGGTGGGGCCGCCCACGGGGCCCACCGTCACGGGTGGGCTGGACATCATCAAGCTGCGCTACCAGAAGCCGCTCGACATCGAAGCGCTGCTCAAGATGATGCAGAAGAAGCCGAACCTCGCCGTGGGCGGCGGGGGCGAGCGCGCGAGGGACCCCTTCTTCACCTGGGACGTCAACGTGCACTTCGGCGACGTGCGCGTGGACAACAACCTGGCGAAGGCCCGGCTGCTGGGCGACGTGCGGCTGACCGGCACGGACGTGAAGCCGGGGCTCCTGGGCCGCGTGGAGGCGGCCGAGGGCAGCCAGGCGTTCTTCCGCAACAACCTCTTCACCATCGACCAGGGGCAGCTGGAGTTCCGCGACGCGTCCGGCATCGACCCGGTGTTCGAGGTCCAGGCGCAGACGTCGGTGCGCGAGTTCGTGGTGAAGCTGCACGCGTTCGGCCGGCCGGCCAACCCTCTTGTCGTGCTGTCCTCGGAGCCGGTGCTCACGGAGGGTGACATCCTGTCGCTGTTGACACTGGGTGTGACGAGCGCGGACAAGGACACGGCCGCGTCGGCGAGCTACGGTCTGGCGGCGGAAGCCCTCTTCAACGTGTCAGGACTGGACCGGCAGGTGCGCCGGTTCCTGCCGAGCAACCCCGTTCTCAGGGACTTGTCCCTGCAGATCTCCACCACCTACAACGACGCCACCCGGCAAGCGGAGCCGACCGCACAACTGGAGTCGAAGTTCCTTTCCGAGCAGCTTAAAATCGGGATGACCCAGCCAGTGAGTGGGCGAGGCACCCGGGCACGCGCTGAGTACCGCTTCGACGACCGTCTTTCCGCACAGGCCCAGTGGGACAACGAGAACAGCCAGGCGTCGTTCGGAAACCTCGGGCTCGAGCTGAAGCTGGGCTGGGAGGTCGAGTAGCCGCGCTGGCCGCGGTGCTGCTCCTCGTGTGCGCGCTGCCGGCCTTCGCCGCGCCCGTGGGCCACGATGATGACGCGCCGGAAGTGGTGGCCGTGGAGCTGCACCTGCCGGAGGGCATGGCCTCGGACGGGCTTTCGGGCCTGGTCACACTGCGCAAGGGACAGGCGCTGACGCCGGGCGCGGTGCGCAAGTCGGTGGAGCAGCTGTTCGCCACGGGTCGCTTCGCGGACGTGGTGGCGTTCACGCAGGAGGTACCGGGGGGCGTGCGGCTGGTGTTCAAGCTCACGCCGCTGCCGCTGCTGTCGCACGTGTCGGTGCGGGGCAACCAGGTCCTCACGTCCGGGGAGCTGCTGGATGCGAGCGGGCTGCTCCAGGGTGGGCCGTTGGATCCAGAGGAGCTGGACACCGCGGCGGACGCCGTGCGCGAGGCCTACCAGCGCAAGGGCTACGACGCCGTCGACATCCAGGTGGAGGAGCGGCCGGTGCCCGCGGGCGGCGTGGCGGTGACGCTGGTGGTGGCGGAGGGCAAGCCCACCCGCGTGCGCCAGGTGACCTTCTCCGGCAGTCCCGCGCTGCCGCTGCCGCGCCTGGTGGAGGCGCTGGGGATGAAGCCGGGCGAGGTCTTCGACCGGGCGAAGCTGGACGGTGGCCTGGAGCGGCTGCGCGTGCTCTTGCGCGAAGGCCAGCACTGGCGGGCCTGGGTGGGCACGCCCACCGTCGTCGTGGAGGACAGCGAGGCGTCCGTGGCGGTGCCGGTGTCCGCGGGGCCCGCGTTCCACCTGCGCTTCACGGGCAACCGCCGCTTCCCGGACTCGCTGCTGGCGCGCGTGGTGGCCTACGACGGCGAGGAGGCGATGGACGAGACCGTGGCGGCGCGGCTCGCGCGGCGGCTGGAGGCGTTCTACCGGCGGCGCGGCTTCCACGACGCGCGCGTGCGGTCGCTGGAGGTCATCCGGCCGGACGGCGAGGCGGCGGTGCTGGGCTTCCAGGTGGAGGAGGGCGCTCCGCTGCGCGTGACGGACGTGCGCTTCCATGGCAACGCGGCGCTGTCCTCCGACGTGCTTCGCTCCATGCTCACCAACCAGGTGGCGGTGCTGGAGACGTGGCCGGAGCTGGACCTGCCCATGCGCGAGGACCCGCTGGAGACGGAGGGCCGCGATCGCCGCAACGACACGAACGTGATGTCTCCGCCCGACCCGTCCACGGTCTACGTGGAGGACGCGTGGCTGGAGGCCGCGGACGCGATGACGACGGCCTACCGCGAGCAGGGCTTCGCGTCCGCGCAGGTGACCTTCCGGGGCCTCACGCTGGACCGTGTCCATCACACGGCGGACGCGGACTTCGACGTGGAGGAGGGGCCCCGGGCGTTGATCCGCGCGCCCATCTTCCTGGGCATCCCGCTGGAGGTGGATCCCGTCTGGGTGAACCTGCTCCTGCCCGTGGGGACGCCGCTGAGCTTCGAGAAGGTGGACCAGGCGCAGGCCGCGCTGGAGCGGGGACTGGGCCGCGAGGGCTACCTCTTCGCGCACGTGACCAACTCCGTGTCGGTGGAGGAGGATGGCACCTCCGCGCAGGTGACCTACCGCACGGACGCGGGGCCTCGCGTGCGCGTGGGGCAGGTGCTGCTCCAGGGGCTGACGCGCTCGGATCCGGACGTGGTGCTGGCGCAGCTGGACCTGACGCCCGGCTCCCCGCTGTCGGTGGAGGCCTTGGCGGAGGCGCAGCGCCGGCTGTCGCGGCTGGGGCTGTTCCGCCAGGCGGAGGTGTCGCTGGCGGACCCCAACCGCCGCGAGGCTTCCAAGGACGTCCTGGTGACGGTGCAGGAGCGCCCGCGCATCGACGGCGAGGTGTCCGGCGGCTACTTCCTGGTGGACGGTCCGCGCATCACGCTGGACACGGCGTGGCGCAACCTGGACGGCCGGGGGCTGAACCTCCTGGCGCGCGGCAAGGTGAACTACGCGGGCGCGAGCGCGGAGGCGCTGTCGTCCTCGCGGCTTCCGGCCGGGTGCTCCACGGGAGAGCTGTCCGGCGAGGCGTGTACCTCCGACCTGGATGGCTTCAGCGGCCTGGGCGGGCGCGGCAACCTGGCGCTGTCCCAGCCCCGGCTGTCCTTCCTGGCGCCGCAGGAGATTGGCGCGCGGCTGGACCTGATTGGCGAGCGCGTGCACCGGCCGTCGTACCTGTCCACGCGGTTCGCGGCGGTGCTGGGCGCGGACTGGGCGCTGGCGTCGTGGGTGAACGTGTCGCTCCAGTACGAACTGGAGAACAACCGGCTGCGCTCGCGCGGAGGCGTGCTGGAGCTCATCAACCGCGCGGACCAGGAGCGCCTGCGCTACCCGTACGGCGACTTCGCGCTGCACTCGCTGCGCCCGTCCATGACGTTGGACTTCCGCGACGACCCGGCGAACCCCCGGCGCGGCATGGTGCTGAGCAGCAGCGTGGAGTTCATGCGCGGCATCAGCGTCCACCCCACGGACGTCGCGGGCAACCGCGTGCCGGAGTTCCCCATCGACGGCGTGAAGCTGTCCGGCAGCGTGAGCGCGTACGCGCCGCTGGGCCGCCGCGCGAGCGTGGCGGTGAGCGCGCGCGCGGGCACCATCGTGCCGCTGACGCAGGGGGCGCAGAACATCGGGTCCAAGCTGTTCTACCTGGGCGGCTCCTCCAGCCTCCGGGGCTTCCGCGAGGACGGCGTGCTTCCGCAGGACGTGCGCGAGGTGCTGCACCAGCGGCTGGCCGCGTGCCGCGCCGTGATTTCCCCCGCCGGCTGCCCGGACGACCTGAAGGCGGTGCTCGCGGGGCAGGTGCCCGCGAGCCAGGGCGGCGAGCTCTTCACGCTGGCCAAGGCGGAGCTGCGCGTGCCGGCCATCGCCGCGGTGGACCTGGGGCTCTTCTTCGAGGCGGGCAACCTGTGGCAGGACCGCACGCTGTTCGACCCGGGCGTGCTGCGCTACGCGGCGGGCGTGGGCCTGCGCTACGTGACGCCCGTGGGCCCGCTGGCCTTCGACGTGGGCTTCAACCTGGACCGCGACGAAGCGCTCAACGAGGCGCCCACGCAGTTCCACTTCAGCATCGGGACGTTCTGACCGGAGGCCCTTGCCCATGCGAACCCACCGTGCGCGCCGTGGAGTGGCCTGGGGCCTGGGCCTGCTGGGATTGTTCGTGCTCGCGTGTCAGCACGGACCGGACACGTCGGAGAAGGCGCCGCGTCCCGCGTGGATGCCGCCGGAGGGAACCTGTCCTCGCGGCGCGCAGCTCCAGATGGAGCGGCTGGGGCTGAAGGTGGGGGACCGCATCCCCGTCATCGTGGACAGCATCCAGGACCACCCGGGTCCGGCCCGGTACAACTACAGCTTCGTCATCGCGCTGCCGCAGGCGGAAGGGGAGACGAAGCTGCCGGGGGCGCGCATCGGCGGGCGGCTCTACGTGACGAAGCACCGTGTGTTCGGCCGGTATGACCGAATCTTCACCCCGGAGAGCGGCGCCACGTCCGTGCCCTTCTGCGGCGTGCTGCTGGACACGCGCTGGGACCGGGACGGCGAAGGGCTCATCGCGTATCCCAGCCCCATGAAGGGCTTCTCCGTGGTGCAGGACAACACCGGCGTCATCCAGGTGGTGGACCGCTACCCGTGAGGCCCGGACGTCAGTCGACGTGCAGGGTGTAGAACCGCTCGTCGGAGAAGAGCAGGTCCGCGACGCCGAGCCGGAAGGTGAAGTCGCCCTGGGTCGTGGGCTTGCCGGAGAGCGTGCCGTCCTTCGTGTCCAGGAGGATGCCCGGGGGCAGCGTTCCGTCCTTCAGGCTCCAGGTGCCCGCGCCGGTGGCGCGCACGGTGTAGCTGTAGTCGGAGCCCACGCGGCCGCCAGGCACCGCACGAGACACCAGCTTGATGGCGAGCCCGGCCTCGGTGAGGGTGATGGAGAGCGTGCCGTTCGTGGACTGGGGTGGCGTGTCGCTGTCCGCAACGACCACCGTGAACTCCTTCCTCCCCGCCTGGGTGGTGGTGCCGGTGATGGTGCCGTTGGCCGCGAGCGTCAGGCCCGCGGGCAGCGACTGCTGCGGCGCGAGGGCGAAGCTGTACGGCGCCTTGCCTCCCGTCGCGGTGATGCGCTCGGTATAGGCGCGATTGTTGATGGCGTCCGCGAGCGGCTCCGGGCCCGCGACCCGCAGCAGCGGACGGACGGGCAGCAGCAGGCTGCCGCTGGCGCGCTTCGTCGGGACGCTCCGGTCGGACACCTCCACCGGGAGGACCAGTTCCCCCGCGCGCGTGGGCGTCCCGCTGATGCGGCCCGCGGTGTCGAGTGCGAGGCCCTTGGGAAGCTGGGCGGTGGCGGTGAACGTGTACGGCGGGGTCCCGCCGTTGGCCTGAATCTGTGCCGAGTAGCTGACGTTCTCGGTGCCCTCCCTCAGGCTGCTGGATTCCAGCGCGAGCGGGGCCGCGGGACCTGCGTCTTCGCTGCCCGCGTCCACCTGGCCCGCGTCGGCTTCGCCCGCATCCACTTCGCCCGCGTCCGTCTCCCCGACGGGCCCGGTGCCCGCATCCACCCCCGTGCCGCCGTCCGTTTCCGCGTCCGGATCCTCGTCGAGCCCGTCACAACGCCCGCCCTCGCCACAGGTCGGCAGGCAGCGATTCTCCGAGGGGAGGCATGACGTGCCGGAGGGGCAGCCCCCCTGCACATCGCATGCGGCGAAGCGCGACAGGTCCGGCGCGAACGTGCACGCCCCCACCGCGAGGAGGGTGGTGCTCAGCAACGCGGCAAGCAGCTTCCTCATGGCAGGGCCTCCGTCACGGGCGTCGCATCCCGCAGGGCGTACCTCGGGTGTGGGGCTCGCGACAAGTGGACGCGCGACCCGCGGGAGCCATCAGGTGTCCCAATCTGTCTGCTCATGGAATCTCCCAGATGAAGGACACCGTGCCCCCGACGCCGAGCAGCGCGCCCGCGCCCAGCAGCACGTTGGACGTCCGCGCCTGACGGCGGCCCGTTTCCAGCCGCGCCGTGATGCAGTCCGCGAACGCCTCGCCGGCCTTGGCGCAATCACCGCCGTTCTTCGACAGCTTCGACTCCGTGCTTCGCGCCGCCAGCCCGAAGCCCACGCCCGCGAGGAGCGCCGCGCCGCCCACGCCCCACAACACCTTGGGCAGCACGCGCGAGCCCCGGGGCTCCCGCGCCGCCTGCGTCGTCACCAGGGGCGACCACACCTGCTGGAGTGCCTGCCTTGCGCGCGCGTCCGCTTCGCTTGGCGTCGTGGCCGGGGCCTCGAACTGCGCTCGCGTCTCCGGGCCTCGCGCGTCCGTCACCGTGAGCGCCACGCTGCGCTTGCCTCCCACGCCCAGCGCCACGCCCCGCACCAGCCTGCGCACGCCCAGCGCCGAGGCCTGCGCGCTCCGGCACTCCGCGTCGCCACACGCCGTCAGCGCCGCGCCCGACCCACGCATCCGCGCCACCGTGTCCTCGCGCGACTCGAGGCACGCGTCCGGCAACACGGCCACCGCGCGCCGCGTGGCGTCCTCCAACTCACGCGCATCCGCGGACGGCAGGGCCAGCCTTTCGAAGGGCATGAGCACCACGCGCGTGTTCGCATCGCAAGGCGCTGACATGCGCAGCAGCATCAACAGCAGGGATGCGGGCAGGCTCATGGCGGCTCAGGGCACCAGCGCGGCGTCGGCTTCATCCGACGACGGCGTGATGCCGAGGCTCGCCATGTAGCCCCGGTAGAAGCGCGGCCCGAAGGGCACGGAGAAGAGCTTGTCGCGCATCGCGTCCTGCACGGCGCCCCGGGCCGCCACGCTGGCGTCGTGCCAGGGCAGGCCGCCCGCGTCCACCACCTCCGACGCGCGGCTGATGGCGAACGGCGCCTCCCGGCCGCTGCCGCGCAGGTAGTAACCGCGCCCCACGGGCAAGGCCACCACCAGCGGACGCTCTCGCTCCTTGTGCAGCTCCACCACGCGGATGCCGCGCGAGTCCTCCACCCAGAGCCGGCCCGCCAGGCCCGTGGGCACCATCAGGTAGCCCAGCGACGTGGCGTCCCCCAGGTCCGTCAGCGCGAACGCGCGATTGAGCGCGGGCGGCTGGATGAACACGTTCGGCTGGCCCCGCACGTCGTCCGTGCCCTGGCTCGCGGCGGCCACGAAGGCCCGCAGCTCCGCGTAGTCCACCTTGCCATCCCCGTTGACGTCGCCCGCGCCCGACAGCGCCGAGCGCACCATGTGGCTGAAGACGCCGGAGCGGATGGCGCTCCACTCCTGGCTCTCCTGCTCCGAGGCCGTGGACAGCACCACGCCCACCTGCGGGAAGCGCTCCAGCTCGCGGTTTCCCAGAAGCCCCTTCACCGCGTCCACGTACGCGGGGCCCACCGGCAGCGCGCCGCGCGAGTGCACGAAGAAGTACGAATCACACGCGTCCACGATGAGCTGGAGGAACGACGCCTTGCTGGGCGCGACCACGCGCTCGTACAGCTCCGTGCGCGTCAGCGGCCCGTCCAGCAGGCTCACGGAGCCTTCGCCCGCGGCGCCGCGCTTGCCGTGGCCCACGAACACGAAGGTCAGCACCGGCATGGCGCCCTTCGCCCGGTCCTCCGCCATGCGGGTGTTCAGGCGGGCGAGCGCGGCCCCCAGCGCGGGGTGCGTGGGCGGGCGCGTCTTCGCGGCGAGCCCCGGGTGCAGGGCCTGCGTCTCGGCGTCCAGCACGCTCAGCAGCACCACCTCGCGCGAGCGGGGCGCGAACAGTTCGTAGTACCGGGCGCCGTCGTCGTCCGCGTAGCGCAGGGGCGCCTGGGACGGCCCGGTGCCCGTGTTGCTGGCCACGATGAGGGCGTAATGCACCTGCTCCGGCGTGGCGCTCGCGGCGCTTCCCGCCAGGAGTAGGAGCACACCCAGGACCAGCGGCCTGTGAGAGGACATATGCATCAAGGGTTTGCGCGATGCGCTGTGCGAAAGAATGCCACGGGGCGCAACCGACAATCCACCGGACGCCGCTCGCGACAACATGCGGATGACGGGACCGCGACGGTCGCGGTAAGCCCCTGAGGGATGGAGTGGGATGACGACACGTTGCGCCGTTTTCGCGAAGGCACCCCGGAGGTGCTGGCGGAGGTGTATCGCGCGCACGCGGAGCCGCTCGCTCGCCTGCTCAAGGCGGCCGCATGGCGGGGAGCCTTCACCCGCTTGAGGAACGCGATGGAGTTGGAGAACACGCTGCTGGAGACCTTCGCCCGCGCCTTCGAGCCGCGCACGCGAGCCGCCTACAACGGCACGCGTCCCTATGCCCACTTCCTGATGGGCATCGCGCGCAACGTGCTGCTGGAGCAGTCGCGCGAGCGCGAGCTGGTCGGCCGGGACGAAGCCTTCGAAGGGCTCACCGAATCCTCCTCCGAGGAGGGCGGGCTGGACGAGCTGTTGGAGGACCGCGAGGTGGAAGCGCTGCTGGCGGCGTTCAAGCAGGGCCTGTCACGTGAAGAACGCCAGCTGTTCGAGCTGCGCTTCGGCGAAGGCCTGCCCCAGGAGGAGGCCGCCACGGCGTTGGGCCTCACGCGCATCCAGGTGCGGCGGCGCGAGTTCGGGTTGAAGTCCCGGTTGCTGGGGTTCCTCCAGTCGAAGGGGTACCTCCAGGACCTGGAGACGCAGGGCTGGAGCTTCTTCAAGCGGCGGGGTGCGCGATGAGTGGGTGTGGGGACCGCCGGACGAAGCAGGCCATGGCCGCGCTCTTCGAGAAGGGCCGGGACGGGCTGGACGCGGACGGCTTCGAGCGCCTGCGCGCGCACCTGGCCACCTGTCCTGACTGTCAGGAGACGTACACGCGGCTGTCGCGCGTGGAGTCGGTGCTGGAGCAGCGGGCGCTGCCCCAGGCCCGGAGCGCGCTCCTGGAGCAGGCGCTGCTCGCGAGGCTTCAGCCCGCCCCCGCGCGTGCGGTGGTCGCGTCCGAGCGCAGGAAGTGGTTCGCGTCCCCGCTCTTCATGCCCCTGGCGCTGAGCGCCGCCGCAGCGACCGTGGCGCTGGTGGTCGTGGCGCCGTCGATGGAGCGCCCCGAGCAAGGCGTGCCGGAGTGGCAGGCGCGCTCGTCCGCTCCGGGCGAAGGGGCCTGGGGCGTGCGCGCCTTCTGCATCTCGCCCGAGGGCACGGTGCTGGCGGAGGCCCGGCCCGGTGGAACGCTGACGTGCGCGGAGGGCAACGCGGTGCAGTTCAGCTACACCGCGCCGGAGCGCGTGCGCTTGTCGCTGGAGGGACTGCCGAAGGAAGGCGAACCGCTGCGCTTCTTCCCGAGCGAGGGACCGGCCCGGGAGGTCGCCGCGGGCGTGGACGTCACGCTGCCCTTCAGCACGCCCGTGCAGGGCGGATGGCTGACGGGCCCCGTGCCGGTGCGCGCGCGCTTCACCGACGCACAGGGCCGCACCGTCGCGGACACGCAGGTGACGCTCCAGCCGCGCTGATCCGCCTGCGCATCACCTCACCCCACGAACGAACAACCCCCCTCCCGTGCAGGCACGGGAGAGGGGCGGGGACTGCCGTACCTTGTGGGGTCCGTGAGTGACTACGGACGCGGACACGGCGGTCCACTTCCAATGTCCGTGCACCACCAGGTGTGTCGCGAGCGCCGCCGGATGGATCGCCGCCCCACCGGAGTGTTCTGTAGTGGCTGAATCCAGGGAGCTGTCAGGGAAGAGGGTCTTTCCCACCCCTGGCGGTGACAGTGTCCGGAGCAAGGGCGGGCCCGGGGTGGGTCGCCGGTATACAGTCCGCAACGTGTTCTACGCGTGTGTGCGGGCGGTGGTGGCGCTGGCGTTGAGGCTCTTCTACCGGGTGAAGGTGAATGCCCCGGGCGAAGCGCCCTCCGGGCCGGTGCTCTTCGTGGGCAACCATCCGAACGGGCTCATCGACCCGGCGTTGGTGTTCATCCTCACGCGGCGCCAGGTGACGTTCATGGCCAAGGCGCCGCTGTTCAAGCTGCCCGTCATCGGCTGGCTGTTGAAGGGATTGAACGCGCTGCCGGTGTATCGCAAGCAGGACGACCCGACGCAGATGGGGCGCAACGAGGGCACGCTGGATGCGGCGAAGGGCGCGCTCGTGCAGGGGCGGGCCATCACCATCTTCCCGGAGGGCAAGAGCCACTCGGAGCCGGAGCTGGCGGAGCTGAAGACGGGGGCGGCGCGCATCGCGCTCAACGCCGCGCGAGAGGGCGCCCCGGTGCGCATCGTCCCGGTGGGGCTCACCTACGCGGAGAAGAACGTCTTCCGCAGCGAGGTGCTCATCGACCAGGGAGCGCCCATCGACGTGCAGGCCTTCCTGCCGAAGGACGCGGCGTCGGAGCAGGACGCGGTGCGCGCGCTGACGGAGCGGGTGGCGGAGGGCCTGCGCTCGGTGACGCTGAACCTGGAGCAGTGGGCGGACCTGCCGGTGGTGCAGGTGGCGGAGCAGCTCTACGCCTTCCGCCAGGGCGGCGCGCTTGACGCCGAGCGGCTGCGGCTGTGGGCGCGCGGGGTGCGGCTGTTCCGGACGCAGGAGCCGGAGCGCTACGAGCGCCTGCGCCAGCACCTGGCCTCGTTCGGCAGCCGGATGGCGCTGGTGCAGGCCTCGCGGCCGGAGGACCTGTCCGTGGAGTACCGCCCGGGCAACGTGGTGCCGTTCGCGGCGAAGACGCTGGCGCGGTTGGTGTTCGGGCTGCCGCTGTTCGCGCTGGGGCTGGCGGTGTTCGCGCTGCCCTATCCGCTGCCCCGGATGGCGGCGCGGCGGGCGGAGCTGGACATCCAGGCCACGGTGAAGTTCCTCACCGCGGTGGTGGTGTCCGTCGTGTGGTGGTGGGGCCTGACGGCGGTCGCGGCGGTGTGGGGCGGG
>NZ_RAWP01000157.1:0-16485 GCF_003668935.1 Corallococcus sp. AB032C
GGTGGCGGTTGCGGCAACAGACGGGGTGGCCGGGGCCTCGGGCGCGGACGGCGCCTCCGGGGCGGCTGCCATGGAGGCGACGGTCGCCTCCGGCGGCGTGGCCGTCACGGCCGGTGCCTCCGGGGCGTGGGCCTGCTCCACGGCGGTGGACGGCGGCTCCACGGCGACAGGCGCCTGCGGGGCCTCCGGCTCCATGGAAGCCGCGGCCTGCGGCTCGGACTCCGGCTCGTAGGCGGGCTCGTTCGCCTGAGAGTAGGCGTCCTGGTTATCCGGGGCGAACGCGCCCGCGGGAGGACCGACCTTGCGGCGCACCACGAAGCCCTTGGCGGCGACGGGCGGAGCGGCCTGCTTGGGCTTGCGCTTGTCCAGAATCTTCTGGACCGCGGCGGTGGCCTGGTCATCGTCCAGGGAGGACGAGTGGCTCTTGACGTCGTAACCCAGCCCGGCGAGCTCGGTCACGACCTCCTTGTTGTCGAGCTCAATCCCGTGGCTCTTGAGCTCCTTGGCGATTTCGTGAACGCGCTTCTTCGACATACCTTGATTGGCCTTCTGCTCCGCCGACGACGAGGCCGAGCACCCTAGTCCAAAGCCGAAATTGTGTGCGAGTGGTGACTAACAGCCACCTCTCCCCGCAACCTCTCCACCCACCCGCCCTCACTCCCAAGCCTGTCCGAGTGCCGACGGGTCGACCTGCCCCGCCTTGCCCCGGAAGGCCCTGCCCAGCGCCTTACGCTTGAGCGCTGCCGTCAGACAACCGGCACCGCACAGGTACGCCCCCCGCCCAGGCAGCCTCCGCCGCCTGTCCGCCACCACGCCGCCCTGGGGACCTACCACGAACCGGGTGAGTTCCGCCTGTGACTTGCGAGAACCGCACCCGACGCAGGTCCTGACCGGACCTGACGCCGTGATTTCCGTGGGATGTGTCCCGGGCCGTTTGGTTTCGCGGCGCATCCGCCTAACCCCCTGTCGTTACGGTGCCTTGGCCGCTTCCACGCCCCCCAACCCGCCTGCCGATGCCTGCGCACCCCGCTCCGCGTTCAGCTCCGCGCGCAGCTTGGCTTCCTCCACCAGATAGTTTTCCGCCGCGCTCTTCAGCTGGCGGGCCTTCTTGATGCCCACGCCCGGCACGTCGCCCAGGCGGGTGAGGTCCTTCTCGTTCGCGATGTCCTCCACCGTGCGGTAACCGGCGAGGATGAGCTGCTCGATGGTCTTCTCACCAACGCCGCGCACGCGCGCCATGCGCTCCGGCTGGGACAGCTCGTCCGGGTGGCGGCGGGCCTCGGCCAGGCGGGCCTGCTCGCGTTCGTAGTCCATGCGCGACAGCTCCTGCTGGTCCTCCACCATGCGCCTCTTGGCCTCCTCCTGCATGGAGGCGATGCGGGTGGGGTCGATGCCGGGAATCTGCGCCAGCATCTCCGCATTGGCGTCCGCCACGTCGCGCGCCTGACGGAAGCCGTGCGCGTAGAGCGTCTCCACCAACATCTCGTTGACGCCCGGCAGGGCACCGAGCGAGCGGCTGGCGAACTCGCGCATCTCCCGCACGCGGCTCTCGCTGTTGATGTCCAGCTTCCAGCCAGTGAGCTGGGCGGCCAGGCGCACGTTCTGCCCGCGCCGGCCGATGGCCAGGGACAGCTGGTCGTCCGGGACGATGAGCTCCATGGCGTGGTTGGCCTCGTCGATGATGACGCGGCTCACTTCCGCCGGGGCCAGGGCCGAGCACACGAAGCGCGCCGGGTCCTCGTCGTAGGGGACGATGTCGATCTTCTCCCCGCGCAGCTCCTGTACCACCGCCTGCACGCGGCTGCCCTTCATGCCCACGCACGCGCCCACGGGGTCCACGTCCGAGTCGCGGCTGGACACGGCGATCTTCGCGCGGCCGCCCGGCTCGCGGGCCGCCGCCTCGATGACGACGATGCCTTCGGCGATTTCCGGCACCTCCATCTCGAAGAGCTTGGTGAGCAGGTTCACGGACGCGCGCGACAGGACGATCTGCGGGCCCTTGGACTCACGGAGCACGTCCAGCACGTACGCCTGGACGCGGTCGCCCGGGCGGTAGGTCTCACGCGGGACCTGCTCGCGGACAGGCAGCACGGCCTCCGCGCGGCCCAGGTCCACCACGATGTTGCCGCGCTCGAACCGGCGGGCGATGCCCGTGACGATCTCGTTCTTGCGGTCCTTGTACTCGTTGAAGACGTTCTCGCGCTCGGCGTCGCGGGTGCGCTGCAGGATGACCTGCTTGGCCGTCTGCGCGGCGATGCGACCGAAGCCGCGGCGGAAGGTCTTCAGCCGGAGGATGTCGCCGTACTGGTCGTCCTGGGCCTTGGCTTCCGCGGCGTCCTCGTCCCGGTAGAAGATCTGGAAGACGAGCTCGTCACCGGGCTCCACTTCCATGCCCTTCTTGTGGGCCTCTTCCATGGTGATCTGGTTCACCGCCTGGACGGGGTCGTTGATCTCCGCGACCACGGTGATGGCCTGGAAGAGCTCCACGACGCCCTTCTCCGGGTCGTACTTGGCCTCCAGGTTGCGGTCCTGGCCAAAGTGCTTCTTGGCCGCGGTGTTCATCGCGTCCTCGAGGGTGGCAATGAGCACGGCCCGTTCGATGCCCTTGTCCTTGGCGACCTGATCCAGGACGAGGTTGAGGTTGACTGCCGGGTTGGCGGGCGTGGGCATGGCTGTGTCTTCTCCGAAAATGGGTCCACGGGCGGCCCTGGCGCGAACAGGGTCCCCTGTATGTCGGCTGCTAGAACTCGAACTCCAGATGGGCCTTGGCGATGTCCTTGAAGGGGATGATGAAGGCACCGCCCCCTTCCACGTCCACGGAGATGGCGTCGGCCGCCACTCCGATGAGCGTGCCGCTGAAGTTCTTCCGCGGCGGGTCACCCAGCGGGCCGAAGGTCTTCACCTTGACCTTCTGCCCCTTCACCCGTTCGAAGTGCGCCGGCTTCTTCAAGGGCCGGTTCACCCCGGGGCTGGACACCTCCAGGTTGTATTCCTGGGGGATGAAGTCCTCCACGTCGAGCACCGGATCCACCGCGCGCGACACCTGGGAGCACTCTTCCAGTCCCACCCGGCCACCGGGCTTGTCGATGAACAGCCGCAAAACCCAGCCCTCGCGCTCGCGGACGTACTCCACGTCCAGGAGCTCCAGGCCTTCGTTCGCCACGATGGGATCCAGCAGCGCCGCTGCCTTCTCCTCCACCGTCTGTTTGATGTTCTTCGGCTCCATGGCCAGGAAACAGGTCTCCAAAAACGCGAAAAGCGGGCACGGCGGCCCACTTTTCGAATGTGATGCGTCGAAAAATGTCGGGGCGTCCCGTAACACACGCCCCCTCGGGGTGTAAAGGAAGGACACACCCCGAGGCGCCGGCTCAAACGCCCCCCGGGATTGAAGGATTCCCAGGGGTTCCGAGTGACGCCGGTGGCGTTATAACGCCCCCATGCACCTCATCGCCGCCGCACAGATGGTGTCCACCGCGGACAAGGCCCACAACCTGGATGTGGCCACGCGCCTCGTGCGCCAGGCTGCCTCCCTGGGTGCCCACCTGGTGGGCCTGCCGGAGAACTTCTCCTGGATGGGCCCGGAGCCCGAGCGCCCCTCCGCAGCGGAAGCCCTGGACGGCCCCACCTTGAGCCGGATGGCGGAGCTGGCCCGGGGAACGAAGACGACGCTGCTGGCCGGCTCCATCCTGGAGGAGGGAGCGCCCGGCGGTCGGCTCTACAACACCAGCGTCCTGTTCGGCCCGGACGGCGCCCGGCTGGCCGTCTACCGGAAGATGCACCTGTTCGACGTGGATGTGGGCGACGGTGCCACCTACCAGGAGTCCGCGGCGGTGGCGCCGGGGACGGAGGTGGTGGCGGTGGACACGGTGGTGGGCCGGCTGGGCATGAGCGTCTGCTACGACCTGCGCTTCCCGGAGCTGTACCGGCGGCTGTCGAAGGACGGGGCGACGCTGCTCGCGGTGCCGGCGGCCTTCACGATGATGACCGGCAAGGACCACTGGGAGGTGCTGCTGCGCGCCCGGGCCATTGAAAACCAGGCGTACGTGCTGGCGCCGGCCCAGGGCGGGCGGCACTCCGCGCAGCGGCTGACGTACGGCCACGCGATGGTGGTGGACCCGTGGGGGCTGGTGACGGCGCGGGCCTCCGAGGGCGAGGGCCTGGCGCTGGCGCCGGTGGATCCGGAGCTCCAGGCACGCATCCGGCGGAATTTGCCGTGCCTGGCGCACAGGCGGTTGGACTGAGCGGGCGAGAGTGAACGGGAGGGGGCGGGAGGCCCTTCCGGCGCGGCGATTCCGGGTAGAGTGGTTTTCAGGAAGACCCCTCTGGTGAATGGACGACGCTGGCCTCCCCTGCTTTTCGCGGTCGCACTCATGGCCCTTCCTCCCGGCTGTACCGCCGATGAGAAGCCTCGTGGGCCCACCGAGGCGCCCCTGCCTCCTCCTGTTCCCCGCGCGCACCTGCGGGGGCTGACAGGGGACGTGCAGATCAAACGCGCGGTGGCGGACGAATGGAGCCCCGCGCGCGACGAGCTGCCCCTCTACGAAAACGACAAGGTCCGCACCGAAGCCGGGGCCAGCGCCCGGGTGGTGTTCGCCAATGGCAGCACGCTGCACCTGGGGGGCGATTCCCTGGTGGGCATCGCGGAGAGCAAGTTGCGAACGGACGTCACCGTCCTGCGGGGACGGGTGGACGCCACCTTGGAGAAGCCGGCTACCCAGTCGCTGTCCGTCTCCACCCCATCCGCCACGGTTCGTGCGGGCAGGAAGATTGAATTCCAATGAAGGCCGCCCTCTGGCTCAGCGCGTGGATGGGGCTGTCCGTGGTGCCGTCAACCGCACCGACCGCCGTGGGGCGAGAGCCTCCGGACGGCACGACCCTTCCCGGAGGCGGCGCCCCGGCGGCCCCTCGCAAGGCATCCGGTACGGAGCCGCAGACGGCGCTCAAGGCGCTGGAGATGTCGCGCGCGGCGCTGAAGGCCGCGCCGAACGATGCGCGCCGCCGTGAAGCCGAGTCCCGCCTGAAGGACGCGGAGGCGCACTTCCAGGCCGCGCGGTACGCGGACGCGCTGCACAAGGCGGACGAGGCGTGGGCGCTGCTCAACCCGCCCCAGCCGTCCAACTTCACGGTGGAGGTGGACCACGACGGCGGCACCACCACCGTCACGCACCGGCAGGGGCCTCCCGTCACCGTGGAGGCGCAGCACGCCACCCGCGTGCTGGCGAAGGGCGAGTCCGTGCGCGTGCAGCAGGGCACCGTGCTGCCGGAGCCGCCCGGCGCGCCGCAGCTGGCGCTGCCCGCGGACAAGGCCCGCTTCACGCTGAAGGCCACGCCCGGCGGACTCCTGGCGCCGGTGACGCTGACGTGGACTTCCGTCGCGGGCGCCACGCGCTACGAGGTGGAGGTCCTCGCGGAAGGCGTGGAGGGCGGAGCGGCGCCGGCGCCGGTGCGCACGGTGCAGGCCGCGCGGCAATGGACGTTGCCGGCGCTGCCCGCGGGTCGTTATCGCTGGACGGTGACGGCGGTGAGTCTGGAGCAGGGGCGGTCCCTGCCCTCCCAGACACGGCGCTTCGAGCTGGCCGCGGAATCGCTCGAACTCAACGTCAAGGTGAAGGACGGGTGGCAGAAGTAGCCGCCTGACCCGAGCGAGGAGCCACCGCCGTGCGACTTTTCAAAGCCATCCTCCTCCTGATGCTGGTGGTCAGCATCATCCCCACGTTGATGGTGGGCTGGTTGTCGGTGTCCCATACGCGCGAGCTGCTCATCCGCGACGCGCAGGAGCTGGCCCAGGAGCGCGTGAAGCAGCTGCGGCTCAAGGCGGAGAGCTTCCTGGAGGACCCCACGGAGCGCGTGGTGGGGCTGTCCAGCGTGCCGGGCGGATTCTTCACGCTGCCGGGCGACACGCAGCGGCTGCACATCGCGGCGGTGCTCAACCAGCGCCCGGAGTTGCTGGCGCTCACCGTGTTCGGCGCGGACCGGCAGCGGCTTCCCGGCTTGCAGGCCTTCGCGGTGCACGACATGGCGCCCAGCGGAGTGGCGGAGCACGAGGAGCGCGCGCGGGCCCTGTTGGACGAGGGGCTCACCGGGGTGCGCTACTCGGACGTGGTGGCGTCCCACGGCGGCGGTGGTGGCGGGCCGGTGGTGACGCTGGCCTTCCCCGTGGGCGACCCGGTGCAGGGTTACATGGCCGCGGACATCACGCTCGCGGGCTTGAGGCAGATGCTGGCGCAGGAGCGCGTGGGCAGCACGGGGTTCGCGTACCTGGCGGACCGGCACGGCCGCTTGATTACGGGCGGCGGCGACCTGGGCGCGGTGGGTGACGACGTGTCGAAGCGGCTGCCCCTGGCGCACCTGCTCAAGCAGCGCGAGGGCACGCCCGACACGGAGCTGTTCCACGTGGGCAACTTCGGCGAGGGGCGCGACGCGGTGGTGTCCGCGTACTCGGTGCTGCCGGAGGCGGGCTGGGCCATCGTGTCCGAGCAGCCGGTGGAGAACGCCTACCGCCAGGTGGAATCGATGGAGCGGCGCATCCTCCTGGGCCTGGGCGGCGCCTTCCTGGTGGCGCTGGTGCTGGCGGCCATCTTCTCCCGCAACCTCACGCAGCCGCTGAAGACCTTCATCGCGACGTCGCTGGAGCTGGCGCGCGGCAAGTTCGGCGTGGAGGTGCACCTGAAGCAGAAGAACGAGCTGGGGGAGCTGGCCCAGACGTTCAACTACATGAGCAAGCAGCTCATGGCGTACGACATGGAGACGCGCGGCCTCTACGAAAGCCTGGAGAAGGGCTACCTGGAGACCATCGTCGCGCTGGCCAACTCCATCGACTCCAAGGACGCGTACACGCGCGGCCACAGCCAGCGGGTGGGCGACGTGGCAGTGGAGATTGGCAAGGAGCTGAAGCTCACGGAGCGCGAGCTTCGGCAGCTGCAGTACGGCGGCATCCTCCACGACATCGGGAAGATTGGCATCCCGGAGAACATCCTCTGCAAGCAGTCCCGGCTCACCGACCAGGAGATGTCCCTGATGCGCGAGCACCCCGCCATCGGCGACGCCATCATCGGGCCGGTGACGTTCCTGGGTTCGGTGCGCGCGTGCGTGCGCCACCACCACGAGCGCTGGGACGGCACGGGCTACCCGGACAAGCTCAAGGGCGAGACCATTCCGATGCTCGCGCGCATCGTGGCGTGCGCGGACACCTTCGATGCGTGCACCTCCACGCGCCCCTACCAGAAAGCCATGCCGCTGGAGAAGGCGATGGAGATCCTGGACAACCTGAGCGGCGCGCAGCTGGACCCCAAGGTGGTACTGGCGCTGCGCGCGGTGCTGGCCCAGCGGGGCGTGCGGCTGGAAGGCCACCGGCAGCCCGTCAAGCTGGCTTCCTGAAGCCCCGTTCCCCGGGTCCTTCGCTTTCGCGGCAGGCCCCCCACTCCGCCGGAAGGATGGTAGGGAGGGGCTGCTGCTCCAAAGCCTTGGAAGGTGTACCGGTGAGCAATTTCTGGGATCGCATCAAGCCCGCGCCCAAGCCCGTCAGCGCGACGGATGCGAAGCTGTCCGCGGACGGCGAGTCGCTGACGCTGACGTGGGATGACGGCGTGACGACGACCGCCACCGCGCAGGTGCTGCGCCAGCAGTGCCCGTGCGCCGCGTGCGTGGACGAGTGGACGGCGAAGCGCACGCTGGACCCCTCGCAGGTGCCCGCGAACCTGCGCGTGCTGCAGATGCAGCCGGTGGGCAACTACGCGCTCGCGTTCGTCTTCAGCGACCAGCACACCACGGGCATCTACCCGTGGAATCACCTGCGCGAAATCACCCAATCGCAGGGGTGAAGCGCCCCACCGCGTCCTTCCGGAGGTCCCCGTGACGTCGCGCTACCGGCTGCTGCAACCCCTGGCCACGGGAGGCATGGCGGAGCTGTTCCTGGGCGTGGCGAAGGGCGCGGAGGGCTTCGAGCGCACCGTGGCCATCAAGCGCGTGCTGCCGCACCTGGCGCGCGAGCCGGACATCTCCCGGATGTTCGTCTCCGAGGCGCGGCTGGCCATGCTGCTGCAGCACCAGAACATCGTCACCGTGCACGACGTGGGGGAGAGCGCGGATGGGCTCTTCCTGGTGATGGAGTTGGTGGACGGCTGGGACCTGGGCACGCTGATCCGCGCGGTGACGCGCCAGGGGCTGCGGGTTCCTCCGCACCTGGCGGTGTTCATCGCGAGCCAGGCGCAGGCGGGATTGCAGCACGCGTATCGCCGCCAGCACGACGGCCATCCGGTGGTGACGGCGCACCGGGATGTGTCCCCGTCAAACCTGCTGGTGTCGCGCGAAGGCGAGGTGAAGGTCACGGACTTCGGCATCGCGCGGCTGACGGGCCTGTCGCGCACGGAGCCCGGGGCCTTCAAGGGCAAGGTGCCGTACGCGGCGCCGGAGGTCCTGCGCGGCGAGCCGGCCACGGCGCTGAGCGACCAGTTCTCTCTGGGCACCCTCCTGGCGGAGCTGCTCGCGGGGCAGCACCCGTTCGGGTCGGCGGCGGCGGAGCCGATGGCGGTGGCGCACTCCATCCTCAACCGCGCGCCCGCGTCGCTGCCGGACGTGCCGGCGTCGCTGGCCACGCTGGTGCTGCGCATGTTGTCGCGCGACCCGGCCGCCCGCTTCCCGGAGCCGGAGGACGTGTCGGAGGCGTTGGCGCGGTGGCTCGCGCAGACGGGGGAGCCCGCGTCGTCGCACGCGCTGGCGACCTTCCTGCGCGGCGTCCGGCTGCCCCTGTCCGTGGGAGAGGTGGCCCAGGCCGCGCTCGCGGAGGCCCCGGCTTCGACGTCGGCGTCGTTCGTGATGTCCGCCGTGCCGCTCGAGGGCGTGGACACGAGGCGCATCCCGTCCGCGTCTGGCGCACGACAGGTCACGATGGCTTATGGCGGTGGCGCCGCTGCTTCGCCAGCGTGGAAGGCGCCTCCGGCGTCCGTCCCCGTGGCAGCGGAGGAAGAGGAACCGTGGAGCCCTCCGGCCGGAGGCGTCTCACTGTCCGCCTCCGGCGCCGTGGTGCACACCTGCGCCCTGTGCGGCACGGCGCTGGAGTCCCCTGACTCGCCCTGTGAGTCCTGCACGCGCGGACCTTCCGCGCGTTGGAACGATGCGGGCGAGGCTCCTGCGATGGCTCCCGACGCGTCAGCACAGGGACGCAACCCCGCGGCTCCGCGTGACTCCGCGAGCCTTCCCGCGCGGCCTGGCGCCGAGCCCGCAGCGCTCCGAGGCGCAGGGCCCGCTGCTTCTCGGCCTCATGCGAACGCGCCCGCGATGGCGACGTCCGCACCCGATTGGGCGCAGGCGAATGGGCCCACTGGGGCCGCGGCTTCTCGGCCTCAGGTGCACGCGGCGGCGGCGTCCGCACCCGCTCGGGATCCGGCGAATGCGCCCTTTGGGGCCTCCGCTTCTCGACCGCAGGCGAACGCGTCCTCTGCCTCGCGCGCCCGGACGAATGCGCCCTCCCCCGCTCCGGCGGATGCGCCCGCGCTGGCCACTCAGTCCATCTCGGACGTGGACGACGCGGAGCGGATGAACCGGCCCAGCATCCGTCAGGCGGCTCAGGGGGACCTGGAATTGGAGGAGCGCGCGCCCCGGGCGGAGAGCTCGCCTTCGGAGTTCGAACCCATGGCGCCTTCCCGCTCCCGCAGGCACTGGGGACCGGCGGTGGCGCTGCTCGGCATCGCGGCGGTGCTCGCGGCGGGCGCCCTGTTCGTGTGGCCCCGCTACGAGCTCCAGGTGCTGCGCGCGCTCGGACTCCCGTCGGCGGTCCTGTCCATCCGCAGCGAGCCCTCCGGCGCCACCGTCCTGGTGGACGGCGTGGTGGTGGGCGTGACGCCGCTGGTGATGGACAACGTCTACCCCGCGCGCTCCGTCCCCGTGCAGCTCAAGCTCAAGGGCTACCGCGTCTGGACGGGGTCGTTCATGGGCGGCAAGAAGTCGGACGTGGCGGCGGAGCTCAAGCGCTGACGCTCCGCCGGGCCCGTCGTCCTACTTCACCAGCCGCAGGTGGCCACGGCGCGGCGGCTGCGGCTCTTCCGGGGGGCCTCCCTCGGGCGGCGGCGGAGGCGCCACCTCCGGACGCGACTCCGGCTCTTCGGTGTGCTCGGCCTGCACCTCTCGCAGGAAGGCACGGGGCCTCTCCGCGGCCACGGGCACCGGCCCGGGCTGCGGCGGACGCGCGACGGAGGCGGACGCCACCGGCGGCTGCTGGAGCAGCTCCGGCGGCATCTCCTCCGGGTACATCCAGAACTCCTTCGTCACGTGGCTGGCGATGGCGAACAGCGCCGACCAGGGCACCGCCACCGTGAAGCGCGAACCGGAGAAGCTCAGCGTGCAGCGCACGCCCCACTCGCCCACCGTGAGGTCGGGGGGCTCGAAACGGTAGGAGAGGTTGAGGCGCAGGTGCGCTTCGCCCCTGAGGCTGGCGGGGACGAGCACGCCCGGACGGCGCGCGTCCAGGTGGATCATCACCATGCCCTGGTCGAGCGCGGCCAACAGCCGCTCCTTCTTGTCGGAAACCTTCTTGTCCATTCCAGCGTGTCCGGCAGGGGAATTGCGGGAGCGCCCTCAACGACGGCGCACTTCCCGGTCCATCTCCCGCTTCGTCTCCCGTTCCTTGATGTCGTGACGGCGATCTTCGTGCGTCTTGCCGCGGCACAGGCCCAGCTCCACCTTGGCCCGTCCCTTCCTGAAGTACAGCACGAGCGGGATGATGGAGTAACCGCGCTCGCGAACCTTCGCCGTCCACCGGTCTATCTCAGCCCGGTGCATCAGCAGCTTCCGGCCCCGGGTGGGAAGGTGGTCGAAGACGCTGGCCGCCTTGTAGGAGCCGATGTGGGCGTTGAGCAGGAACAGCTCCGTGCCCTTCTGGAGCGCGTAGGCGTCCGACAGGTTGGCCGTTCCTTCACGCAACGACTTCACCTCGCTCCCCGTGAGCTCCAGCCCGGCCTCTATCTTCTCATCCACCGTGTAGTCGAAGCGCGCACGCCGATTCTCGGCGATGAGCTTCACCCCCGGCTCCGCACCCACACCCTTCGACTTTCCAGCGGCCATAACGTGTCCCGGGTCTCCTAACCGGCCAGCGGCATGTTGTCGATGAGCCGCGTGGTGCCCGAGAAGGCCGCCACCAGCATGCGCGCCGTCTGTCCGGGCGCCACCGAGTCCAGGGGTGAAAGCGTCCCGGCGTCCCGAACCTCCACGTAGTCCTCGCGGAGGTCCGCCGCCTGCAATTCACGGCGGGCAGCCTCCACCAACGCCCGTGTGTCCCGGGTGCCGGAGGCGAGCAGGGCCTGGGCCGCCCGGATGCCCTTCGACAGGGCGAGCGCCCGCTGGCGTCCATCCGCGGACAGATAGGCGTTGCGGCTGCTCATGGCCAGCCCGTCCGCCTCCCGCACCGTGGGCATGCCCACGATGTCCGCGCCCAGGTGCAGGTCGCGGTTGAGCGTCTTGATGACCTGGAGCTGCTGGTAGTCCTTCTCTCCGAAGAGCGCCACGGCCGGCCGGAACAGCGCCAACAGCTGCGTGACGATGGTGGCGACGCCCCGGAAGTGGCCGGGACGCCGCTCACCGCACAGCCCCTGGCTGACCTCCGTGACGTCCACGTAGGTCTGGTAGCCCGGGGGGTACATCGCCGCGGGCTCGGGAGCGAACACGGCCGTGACGCCCGCGCTCGCGCACCTGGACAGGTCCCCGTCGAAGTCGCGCGGGTAGCGCGCCAGGTCCTCGCTGGGACCGAACTGCGTGGGGTTCACGAAGATGGAGGCAGCCACCACGTCCGCGCGCCGGCCGCCCTCTCTCATGAGCGAGACATGGCCCTCATGGAGGAAGCCCATGGTGGGCACGAGCGCCAGCGTCTTGCCCTCCTTCTGGAGGGACGCGACCCAGGCCTTCACTTCCGGAACGGTGCGCAGGACGTGGGGTGCCATGGCTAGACGGGAGCCCCGTAGATGCCGCCGACCTTCTCCGCGGGCTCGCCAGCGCCTTCCGCGTCGGGGGCCACCGGCGTGGGCGTCACCAGCCGGATGCCCTTGGTGGCCTTGAAGCTGTGCTCCTCGTCCGGGAAGGTGCCCGCGCGCACTTCGGAGAAGTACGTGTTCGCGGCCTCCGTGATGTTCCCGTGCAGGTTGGCGAAGCGCTTCACGAACTTCGGCTTGAAGTCCGGGTTCATGCCCAGCAGGTCGTAGCAGACCAGCACCTGGCCATCACAGTGCTTGCCCGCGCCAATGCCGATGGTCGGAATCTTCAGGCTCTGGGTGATGGTGCGCGCCAGCTCCAGCGGCACACCCTCCAGCACCAGCGCATAGGCGCCAGCGGCCTCCAGCGCGAGCGCGTCGTCCAGCATGCGGCGCGCGGCGTCCTCGTCGCGGCCCTGCACCACATAGCCGCCCATCTTGTGCACGGACTGCGGCGTCAGCCCCAGGTGGCCCATGACGGGGATGCTGGCGCGGACGATGGCGCGCACGGTTTCGGCGAACTCGGCGCCGCCCTCCAGCTTCACGCTGCCCACGTTGCCTTCGGAGACGAGCCGCCCGGCGTTGCGCACCGCCTCCTGCGGCGACACCTGGTAGCTCATGAAGGGCAGGTCGCCCACCACGTGCGCCCGCTTCGCGCCGCGGCTCACCGCCGCCGAGTGGTAGACCATCTGGTCCATGGTGACGGGCAGCGTGGACTCCTGGCCCTGGACGACCATGCCCAGCGAGTCACCGACCAGGAGCACGTCCGCGCCGCCCTCATCGAGGATGCGCGCGAACGTCGCGTCGTAGGCGGTGACCATGCAGATCTTCTGACCGGACTGCTTCAGGCGCTTCAGCGTGTGGATGGTGACCTTGTCCTTCACGGTTCACCTCCTGTGGCAAGACGGGTGGGACAGCCGCGTGGAACTTCAGGCCCCTCGCCGTCCCCAGAGGGGATCGCCGGAGGCCGGGGGCTCCACGGGGATGCACTCTAACGCCCTCGGGGCCTCGTGGGGGTTTAACCCACGCCAGGCAGCCAGGCGGGCGGCGGCCGTCAGCCCCGGCGGGACTTGGGGGTGTAGTGCTGCACGCCGGACTTCGCGTTCTGGATGGCCAGCAGCAGGTCCTCTCGGTCCGCCTCGTTGTGCACGAAGTCGATGTCCGACGTGTTCACGACCAGGAGCGGCGTGTCCTGATAGTGCGCGAAGAAGTCGTTGTACGCGTGCGTGAGCGACTCCAGGTAGCCCGCGTCGAACTTGCGCTCGAATTCACGGCCGCGCTTCTTGATGCGATGCAGCAGCACGTCCAGCTGGGCCTGGAGGTAGATGACCAGGTCGGGCTGCGGGACGCGGGGCCCCAGCGCCTCGAAGACGCGGTCGTAGAGGGCCAGCTCGTCCGAGGCCAGCGTGAGGTTGGCGAAGATGCGGTCCTTCGCGAACAGGTAGTCGCTCACGGTGACGGCGCGGAACAGGTCCTGTTGGAAGAGCTCCTGCTGCTGGCGGAAGCGCGAGAGCAGGAAGAACACCTGCGTCTGGAACGCGAACTTCTGCCGGTCCGCGTAGAAGCTGGAGAGGAAGGGATTCTCCTCCACCACCTCCAGGATGCGGCGGCTGCCCAGTCGCTCCGTGAGGAGGTTGGTGAGGCTCGTCTTGCCCACGCCGATGGGGCCTTCGACGACGATGTAGCGGTGGTCCATCGGCCCGAGGCCTCCGCCCCCGGAAAGCCACGCATGAGACACATGCGCGCGCGGGGGGCGGATAACACAACCATGCCCCCGTGCATCCGGCAATTTTCGCCGGATCACCCGACCCTTGCGCCCTTGGGGGTCATCCCCTACGGTGCCCGCGAATACGCACCAGCGGGAGCGACGGGCCACAGATGCGCGGCAGGCAGCGGGTGAAGACGGTGGTGGACCTGGTGGAAACGACGGAAGCGGCGCCCGCCGTCCGTCCGGTCACGGCCCCTCCCGCACCTCCGGTGGACGTGGATCCACTCTATGGCGTGGCCCTGCTGAAGACGGCCTTCGAGCTGAAGCGCCGGCCGGAGGGCTCCGTGGACGAGGTCCTCAGCGGCGTGCTCGCGCGCCTGCGCATCGACGAGGACGAGTTCCGCGCGTTCCTCTCCCAGCAGGGTGGGCTTCTGGCCGCGCTGGGCCAGAAGCGCTGAACGTCCCCTACTCTGCTGAAGTTTCCGCTTCCGGCGCGTCCGGGGGCGGCGGCGCCATGGCGGTGACGGGGCCCAGGGCGCGCTCGATGGAGGCGAACTCCTCCGGGGAGAGCGTCTCCGCGCGGCGACCCGGGTCGATGCCCGCCGTCTTGAGCGCCGCGAGCATCACCTCTGGCGACGCCAGGCCCTTGTCGGACTTGAGCGAGTTGATCAGCGTCTTGCGGCGCTGCGCGAAGCTGGCCTTCACCAGCCGCGTGAAGCGGGCCTCGTCCACCAGCGGGGCGCGGGGCTTCTTGAGCCGCGTGAGGCGCAGCACGGCGGAGTCCACCTTCGGAGGCGGATGGAAGCGCCACGCCTCCAGCGTGAGCACCTGCTCCACGTCGAAGTGCAGGCCAAGCAGCACCGTGAGCAAGCCGTAGTCGCGGTTGCCGGGCTCCGCGGCCAGCCGCACCACGACTTCCTTCTGGAGCGTGAAGACGGCGCGCGAGATGCGGGCGCGCTGCGCGAGCACCTGGAAGAGGATGGGGCTGGTGAGGTGGTACGGCAGGTTGCCCACGAGCGCGATGTCGTCCGCGCCGGCCACCTGGGCGAAGTCCACCGTGGCGGCGTTGCCGGGCACCACTCGCACGCCGGGGATGGCTTCCTTCTCCAGCACGGCCACCATGTCGCGGTCGCGCTCCACGGCGGTGACGCGCGCGCCGGTGGCGGCGAGGAAGCGCGTGAGGTGGCCCAGGCCCGGGCCCAGCTCCACCACGGGTTCGCCCTCGCGCAGCTCGAGCGCGTCCGAGATGGACTGGAGCGCGTCCGGGTCTCCGAGGAAGTTCTGTCCCCAGCTGTGCTTGGCCCGCAGGCCGTGGCGCTTGAGGATGTCGCGCGGAGAATCCACTGTCAGGCCCCTACTCCATGCGCCAGGCGGGGTCGGCCGCGAGGCGGAAATCACCGCGCAAGCCGCGGCGCCACGCTTCATACCCCGCGACGGCGATCATCGCGCCATTGTCCGTGCACAGCCGCACCGGCGGCAGGAACATGCGCAGGCCCCGCTCCTCCGCGCGCTGCTTGCACAGCGCCCTGAGTCGCGAGTTCGCCGCCACGCCGCCGCACAGCACCAGCTGGTTGTGCCCCAGCTTCTTGGCCGCGGCGACGAGCTTCTTCGACAGCACGTCCGCCACCGCCTCCTGGAACGACGCGCACAGGTCGTGGAGGGCCTGGCCCTCCGGCACGCCGTGCTTCTGGACGTGGTGGAGCACCGACGTCTTCAGGCCGGAGAAGGACACGTCCAGGTTGTCGCCGGGCAGCGCGCGCGGGAAGCGGATGGCCTCCGGGTTGCCCTTCTGGGCCAGCTCGTCGATGGGCTGCCCGCCCGGGTACGGCAGGCCGAGGATGCGCGCCGTCTTGTCGTAGGCCTCGCCCGCGGCGTCGTCGCGCGTGCGGCCCACGAGGCGGTAGTTCCCGTAGTCGCGGACCTCGTAGAGGCTGGTGTGGCCGCCGGAGACGACGAGCCCCAGGAAGGGCGGCGCGGGCGCGTCCTCCAGGAGGCGGATGGCGAGCAGGTGCCCTTCCAGGTGGTTGGCGCCCACGAAGGGCTTGCCGGTGGCGAGGCTCAGCCCCTTGGCCACCTGGAGCCCCACGAGCAGCGCGCCGATGAGGCCGGGGCCGGACGTGACGGCGATGAGGTCGATGTCGTCCAGCGTCTTGTCCGCGCGGGTGAGGGCCTCGTGGACGACGGGCATCACCTGGACGATGTGGTTGCGGCTGGCCAGCTCCGGCACGACGCCGCCCCAGCGGCGGTGGATGTCCACCTGCGTGGAGACGACGTCCGACAGGACGCGCCGCCCGTCCTCCACGACGGCGGCGGCGGTTTCATCGCACGAGGTTTCAAGTCCCAGGACGAGCACGACGACTCCGACAACAAGGGCGGGCAGGAGGCGGACAGGCCGCCTCCCCTGCTCATTTCATCCCATTGAGCAGGGCACGCACCTCGTCCGCCGAGCTTCCCGTCGGTTCGAGGAACAGATACTTCTTATAGGCCTCGGCCGCTCGGGTTTGATCGCCGGAGAACTGCCGCGAGCTGCCCAGCCAGAACCAGGCCTTCGCGTTCTTGGGCTCCGCATTGACGACGTCCTGGAGCAGCTTGGCCGCTTCCCGGTAGCCGGCCTCGCTGGTGCTGCTGTTGTTGGCCAGCGAGATGCCCAGGCCCGTCTTCGCCTCGATGGAGTCGTTGTCGAGCGCGAGCGCCTTGCGGTAGGCGGTCACGGCCGCCTTGAAGCTCTTGCGGCCCATCGCCGCGCGGCCGTCCTTGATGAAATCCGCGTAGGTGGCCTTCGCCTGCACCACGGGCGGGGTGGTCTCCGGGGGCGTGGGC
>NZ_RAWP01000158.1:0-16145 GCF_003668935.1 Corallococcus sp. AB032C
CCACCCCCTTGTGCCCCACTCCCGCCCGGCCGCCGGGGGAATCCCCTGGAAATGCCAGGGGTTACTGAACATGTGTCCAGACCTCCGAATGGAGCGGGACCTGGCGACCCGGCGCGTGGACCGGCCATGTCAGACCCCTCCCGTAGAAATGATCGCGTGAGCCACTCGACCCCGCCATCGTCTCCGTCGCGAGTCCTGGAGCAGCGCAACCTCCTGGGAGGCCTGGACCTCCTGCCCGTGATGGGCCGGGGCAACCGCAAGCGCGCGCGTCAGTTCCACGTCCCCACGGAGCGCAAGCTCGGGTTCGCCGCCGCGCTGGCGCTGGTGGTGGAGCACGGACGGGAGAAGGCCCGGGAGACGGGCACCACGTCCATGACGCGCTGCCCGCGCTGCAACCACGTGGGCCCCACGGAGCAGGACTTCGGCTTCCGCATCATGAGCCAGGGCCAGCGCCGTCCGCAGTCGTGGTGCCGGGGCTGCCGCGGCCAGCACCTGGAGCCGGTGAACGCCTCCCAGCCCCGCCCCGAGGACGGCTGGCTGTTCCCGCCGGAGACGACCGCGAAGCCCAAGGCGAAGGCGGGCAAGTCCAGCAAGCCCAAGGCGAAGAAGCGCGCCCGCCGCGACAACGAAGACCTCACCTGAGCCGCTGCGCTGTCCGGGCGTGATTCCCGCCTGTGGGTAAGCGCCGCTCGCGCGCCCCCTGTCATCCCGCGCCACCGGGCGCCCGCGTCCCGGCATGCTCCCGAGGCGGCCCCTGTCCCGCCCGTCGCCAGGGATGGCAACGCCCCGCATGGGTCCCTACCTCAGTTCCAAGGAGGACTTTCATGTCCGTGCGGACCCGAGTGGCAGGCATCAAGAACAAGCGACGCGTGGATCCCCATGCGGCCCAGCCGAGCGTACAGGCCAGCAAGGGGCGCAAGACGCTGGCCCATGACGACGCGGCGGCGCTGCTGCGACAGAAGGAGCTGAAGCGCGTGACGCTGGGCCCCGCCGCTGGCGACCACGGCCCCAAGCGCAACAACCGGGGCACGGGGCTCCGGGGGCGCAAGAAGGCACCCAGCCAGATCCACATCAAGCGCGCGGGTGGCCCTCGCGAGCGCTCCCGGCTGCACGGGGGCTGAGGGCACACGCCCTCCACGGAAATGACGACGCCCCGCGTGGGAGACGGCAAGGACCGTCTTCCACCGCGGGGCGCGGTGCGTCTCCGGGTTTTCGTCAGCGCCGGTCAGTAGCCGACGTAGCCGCTGCCGTTGCTCAGACCCTTGATGCCGGGGACGTCGGACACGGAGCCGTAACGCTCGATGGAGTAGCGGACGCCGGCGATGATGTTGTCCACCGGGTTGCGGATGTTGTCGTGGCCGGGGAGCTTGTACGCGTCGAACGTCGGCTGGATGGTCTGCATCAGGCCGATGGACGGGGTGCCCTTCTGGGCGTTGGAGTCCCAGAGGTTGATGGCGTTCGGGTTCCCGCTGGACTCGTGCTGGATGATCTTCGCGATGTCCTGGGGGTTCATCTTGTCCGTGGGGACGCCGTTGGCCTTGAGGATGTCCATGGCCTGCTTGATCCAGTCGCCCACCTGGCCCGGGGGCACGTCACCCACGGCCTGCGCACCCTGCGTCTGCTGCGCGCCGCCCGTCAGGTCCGGTCCCTTGGAGACACCCTGCGCCTGGAACTCATCCTTGCTGCCCGGGATGTTGAGATTCGCATCCGCGTAGATGAGGTCCTTGTTCGTGATGTTCGGGTTCGCCTTCACCAGCGAATCCACATCCGTGTTGAAGCGCTTGGCCAGCGCGCTCAGCGTGTCGCCAGACTTGATCTTGTAGTCCATGGGGGAGGGACCTTTGCGATTGCCGAAAACGTCGATGCCTGATTCTCGGAGTTTGATTCGCGGAGTTTCGCCTACATTTGCGGTTCTGTAGGCGCTTTCACGCGGAGTCACGCCCGGAACCGACCTCCTGGAATCCTGCGGTGGGACTGTCGCCAGAACAGCCCCAGCAGGACGGCGAGTGTAGCGCCCAGGCCGCCGGGGCCGCTGCCGCACCCGCATTTGGCGTCGGGCCGGTCCATGTCCGGTGTCGGGGGGTCAACGGTGGCCTCGCACGGAGTGAAGCAGCGGCAGGCGTCGTCCCCGTCCACCTCCAACCGGGCGCACACGCCCTGCTCACCGCAGGCGGCGTCCTCCGTACAGGCCGCGCCGTAGGTCCCGGCCTGGAGCGCGGGCAACAGGCACCGGGCCGGGGCGTCCCCGGCGCTGACACATTGCAGGCCCGAGGGACAGTTCGCGTCGCTCGCGCAGG
This sequence comes from Corallococcus sp. AB032C, assembly GCF_003668935.1. Classification (NCBI taxonomy): domain Bacteria; kingdom Pseudomonadati; phylum Myxococcota; class Myxococcia; order Myxococcales; family Myxococcaceae; genus Corallococcus; species Corallococcus sp. AB032C. The sequence continues at coordinate 2,298 of NZ_RAWP01000158.1, forward strand.
CCTCCTCACAGAGGACATCCAGGGGGAGCGTCTCCGCGGGCGCGGGGGGTGGGGCCTCCTCCAGGAAGGGGCGGACGAAGTCCTCCAGCGCGTCCACCCGCACCTGGACCGCCTCCGTCCGGCAGGCCACGTCACCGCTGACGGTGAGGCCCAGGAGCACCTCGTTCCCCGCCGGGCCCCCCAACACCGGGCCTCCGCTGTCCCCCACACAGGTCATGGCCGGGGCGGGGCCGGCCTGGAAGGCGCTGCCGGTGACGCCCGTCACCTGGAGCAGGCCCTGGCGCCGCTGGCCCGAGGGTCGGGCCGCGTCCTTCGTGTCCCCGTAGCCCACCGCTCGCACCGGGTCTCCCGGCGCCACCGGGACGTCCCCCGCCCGGGGGAGCCGGAAGGGCGGGACGTCCGTCACGGGCACCGCCAGCCGCAGGAGGGCGGCGTCCCAGGTGTGCGTGGCCGGGACGAACTCCGGGTGGGCCACCGCCCGGGTGACCCGCACGAACCGCCCGCCGGGCCCAGGCTCCGGGAGCAGTGTAGGGCCCAGGAAGACCTCGTAGGGGCCCGCCTCCCCGAAGACGGCCAGGCAGTGCGCCGCCGTCAGCACCACGTCCGGGGCAATGAGGGCGCCCGAGCAGAGGAGCACCGGCGCCTCCCCCCCGCAGCGGGTGCGCCGGGCCACCAGGGCCACCGCCGCCGGGTCCCCGGGGGCGTCCGTCCCCTGGACCAGGGCCTGGCCCGGGCCCCCGGCGGGTCCGGAGGTGGGGTCCACCGGCCCACAGGAGGGCAGGCAGCCGAGCATCAGGGAGGCCCCGAGCGCAACCACCCCCCGGGGTCGGCATCCTGTCCTGTCCCTAGCGGACGCGGTGGACCGTTTCGCCATGGGGCGCATCATAGGCAACAGGGGTCATGGGAATGGGGGGGTGCCCCGCGTTACCTTGCCCCTGGGGGTCGTGAACCGGATAGAGTCCGTTGCACGTCTCCCTGCCCCGAGGGGCTGAAGGCTTGTCTGCCTGCCTTCTCCGCCGGAGGGGACTGCCACATTGAGTGGCCTGCCACATCTTCACGGGTGGTGGGTCTGCAACCCTTTTTGGAGGATGTTCACATCATTCGCGAACAGAGAAACAGCAGCCGGGGTCCCAACAGGGACCAGAGAACCAACCGCCGCATCCGCGCGCGGGAAGTCCGTGTCGTGGGCTCCGACGGTTCGCAGCTCGGAGTCATGACCATCGAGGCGGCGCTGGAAAAGGCCCGCTCCGAGTCGCTCGACCTGGTCGAAGTCAGCCCGATGGCGAAGCCGCCGGTCTGCAAGATCATGGACTACGGCAAGTTCAAGTACGAGGAGAAGAAGAAGGCCTCGGACGCGAAGCGCACGCAGGTGGTCATCCAGCTCAAGGAAGTGAAGCTCCGTCCCAAGACGGAGGAGCACGACTACGAGTTCAAGGTGCGCAACACCCGCCGGTTCATCGAAGAAGGCAACAAGGCCAAGGTCGTCATCCAGTTCCGCGGGCGTGAAATCACGCACAAGGAGTTGGGCAGCGCCATCCTCGATGACGTCATCAAGGACCTGAAGGACGTGGCCGTGGCGGAGCAGCTGCCGCGCATGGAAGGCCGGCAGATGTACATGATCCTGGCCCCCACGCCGAAGGTCGCGCAGAAGGCGCGTGAGCAGGCGCGGCAGGCCGCGGCGGCCGCTCGCAAGTCTCCGCCTCCTGGCACCGGCAAGAAGCCCCAGGCGGCGGGTGCTCCGGGTGCGGACGGTGCCTCCACGGCCCCGGTCGAATCCGACGGCGCCAGCGAGGCCGACGACGACACGACGGACGAAGCGCCGGACGCCGCGCCCGCGACGACGTAGTCGCACGCAGGCTCGCGTCTCCCCTCACCGGGAGACGCGCACACGGGCGGTGACCCTTGGGATGCGTCCCGGGGAGACCGCCCGCGTTCGTTTTCGCGGCCGTGACGCCGGACTGCGCCGCTAGCCGGACAGGACCCGCGTGCGCCGGCGACGGCCCCACTCCATCAGGATGAACGTCACGCCCACCGCGAGCATCGCGCTGGCTGCCCGCCTGCCCTCCGGCGGGGCGGCGGCTGTGTCGTTGGACGGACGCTTCAGCCGCGCGCCGCGGCCCTGCCGCCGATGTGCTCGCCCGCGTCCGGACGCAGCCGGCGGAAGAGCGGCCCGGCCAGCGACGACACGAAGCCGATGGCGAGGAACGGCAGCAGGAAGCGGTCCGGCGTGAGGCGCACGTCACCGCCACCGCGCGCCACGTGCAGCATCAGGCCGCCGAAGCTGATGCCCACGCTCAGCGCCATCTGCTGCGTCACCACCGCGACGGTGGAGGCGTTGCTCACCAGCTCCTTGGGGAGGTCCGCGTAGGCCATCGTGTTGGTGGCGGTGAACTGCAGGGAGCGCATGAAGCCGCTGAACACCAGCGTGCCGATGATGAACGGGATGGGCGTGGTGACGCCGAAGAAGGCGGGCACGGCCGTCACCGCGGCGGTGAGCAGGTTGGAGGCGATGAGCGTCTGACGGAAGCCCACGCGACGGATGAGCGCGGGCGCCACCGGCTTGCACGCGAAGGCGCCCAGCCCCGTCCCGATGGTGACGAGCCCCGCCTCCAGCGGCCCCCAGCCCAGCGCCACCTGGAAGAGCAGCGGCAGGAGGAAGGGCGTCGCCCCCAGGCCGATGCGCACCAGCGCGCCGCCCATCATGCTGGCGCGGAAGGTGTCCACCTTGAACAGGCGCAGGTTGAGCACCGGGCGCGGCGTGCGCAGCGCGTGCCGCACGTAGGCCACCAGCGCCCACACCGCCACCAGCGTGATGCCCGCCTGCACGGGCCACGGCACCAGGCCGATGCCCACCGTCTCCGCCGCGCCCATCAGCGCGGTGATGGCGACCACGGCGATGGCGAAGCCCTTCGTGTCGAAGGGACCGGGGTCCGGCTGCTTCAGCGGGGGCACGAAGCGCGCCACGGCCCACATGCCCAGCAGGCCCACCGGCACGTTGATGAAGAAGATCCACGGCCAGTCCGCGATGCCCAGGATGAGGCCCGCGAGCGGCGGTCCCAGCAGCGGCCCCACCAATGCGGGCATGGTGAACCAGCTCATCGCGGACACCAGCTTCTCGCGCGGCGCCGAGTTCACGACGATGAGCCGGCCCACGGGCGTCATCAGCGCGCCGCCCAGGCCCTGGACCGTGCGGAAGACAACGAGCTGCGCGAGCGTCTGGGAGAAGCCGCACAGCACGGAGCCCGCGAGGAACACGACCATGGCGGTCATGAAGACGCGGCGCGGACCGAAGCGGTCGGCGATCCACCCGCTCGCGGGCGCGAGCACGGCCAGGGCCAGGATGTACGACGTCAGCGCGAGCTTGAGGTGGACGGGGTCGGTGCCGAACGCCACGGACAGCGTGGGCAGCGCGGTGGACAGCGCCGTGGAGTCCAGGAACTCCATGAACAGCGCGCTGGCCACCGCGATGGATGCCAGCCGGGAGCCTCGGGTGGACGGGATGCTGGGAGGCGCGGTGGAGGCAGTCGCGGTAACGGACACGTCCTTTTCTATGCGCATGCCACACCGTGGCTGTCACGCCCGTGTGAAGGCGCGGCCCCGCCCGGCAGAAGCGCTCGTACTCCCAGCGCGAAGCGGTGGGTGCTCGCGCGTGAAGTTCGCGTCTGCCGGGCGGCAGGGCAGGCAGGCAGGCCCGTCCGTCAGGGTTCCGGCGGTTCGTTCCGCGCGGCGTCGGCCAGGGTGCGGGCCTCTTCGCGCAGCTCGTCCAGGCGGACGCGGTGACGCTGGAGCAGCGCGTCCACCTGTTCCACGCGGGCCTTGTCCCCACGCGACTTCGCCTCCTGCCGCTCGCCTTCCAGCCGAGACACGTCCCGCCCCAGCAGCGTGGCGATGTGCTCCGTCTTCTCCAGCTTCCAGCGCGCCGTCCGTGGCTTCTCCTCCTCGATGGGGTCGTTCTGCTGCGGCGGCGCGTTGGCCACCTCCGGCTCCGGCGGCACGTCTCCGGGCGAAGGCGGCACCACCGTGGCGTGGGGCGGCGCGGGGTCCGGCGTCCGCACCGGCACCGCGCGCCTCGGCGACACCTGGGCCGCCGTCACCGGGCCGGGGCCCTCGTTCGTCACCGGGGGCGCGGCGGCGGGAGAAGAGGTGTCGCGCGACGGCCACGGCAGAAGCACGGCGCCGAGCACGGCCACCAGCACCGCCGCGCTCCCCAGCATCACCCGCTCACGGTTCCGCATCGTCCACTCCCCCTACAACCGAAGGCGCCAGCCGTCACCCTGGCGCTCCACCCGGAAGAGGAACGGCTCCGCGCGCTCCGTTCCTCCCTGCGACACCCGCGCCCGCACGACCACCGCGTTCGGGTCGCGGCCATCCACCTTCGCGTCGAGCACGTCCACCAGGCCCATGCCGTGCTCGCGCAGGTCCTTCACCGTCTCCTCGCACGGAGGCACGCCCTGCCCCGTCACCAGCATGGGGCCCAGCACCGCGCAGTCCCCGGACGGCAGGGCCTGGAAGAAGCGGCGCACCGCCGCCTCCCCGGCCTCCGCCTTGGAGGACGTCGTGGACGGACAACCGAGCACGGCGAGCGCGGCGAGCCACAGCCCCACCGCCCCCACCGCGTGCATCACCGCGCGTCGTCCCATCCGGCCTTCAGTAGCAGTTGGGCGCGAACAGCTCGTCGTCCATCGCGGACACGAACTGATCATCGCAGTAGGCGCTCGCCAGCACGTGGCCGTTGCGCACGCAGCCGTCGTGGTTGGTGGCGTCCAACGTGTACTGCGTGTCGCCACCGCAGCCGCCGCCGCAGCGGCCGAAGCAGTTGCCCATCACCTTGGGGCGCGACCAGTGGTCCGGCTCGCCGCACACCCAGGTGCTGCCGTTCATGTAGTACTCGTCGCCGTTGCACGACGTGTGGTCACCCAGCTGTGCAATCTGCTGGTTGCGCGCGTTGTCGAAGCCGCCCTTGTCGCAGTCGTGCTTCGCGTACGAGTACCAGTTGTACGTACCGCCACAACTGCCCGTGTTCTTGCCGCCGCACTTCGCGTAGCTGCACAGCATCGTGTAGCCGCGGCCCTGCTCGCCCATCACCGTGCGCTTGAGCGCGACGCTCGTGGGCTGCTGCGCCCACAGGCCCACCGCGCGGCGCAGGTACATGGCCTCCGGCGCCGCCGCGTCACCCTGCGGCAGCCCCTGGTTCAGCGCCCCGTAGAACGCGCTCAGCACCTGGCGGTCCGCGTCCACCACCTGCGTGTCATGCACGTTCGTGTCCGCGAAGCCGTCCAGCGTGGACACGCCCGACGCCGGGTCCATCAGCCCCGTCAGCGTCATGCCGTGCATGCGCACCTCCAGGCGGTACACCCCGGGCTCCACCTCGCGCGAGGCGAAGGACACCGTCTGCCCGTCGTGCGCCCAGGTGCCCTCGGTCAGGCCCGTACCGGAAGTGAGCGACAGGCCCTCTGGGGACGCCAGCGGCGCTTCCGTGCCCGCCCCACCACAGCCCCACCACAGCAACGCCGCGACCGCACCACCCAGTGCCTTGCGCATCCGTTTTCACCCTCCGGCCAGGACAACTTCCAAGAATTCGAAGCGAGTGCCGGATTACCGGGCGACTGCACGGGGAACAAGGCGAGGTGCGTCAGCTGGGGCATCCAAGCATCCAGCCTGTACCGGAGGACAGCCTGGCTGTTCACGGCGGACGGGCGCGGAGGGGCGGGGATGTGGCATGACGGGCCCGCGAAGCAGGTCGTTCCCCTAGTGGAGGAAGTCCCCTTGAAAATCCCCGCGCTCACCGTGGTGGCGGCGCTCGCCGCGACGGGTTGCTCCAACGGCAGCATCACGCAGAACCGTGAAGCCATGGCCCGCATCGCCTCCAACACGGCGAAGCCCCAGCTGGCGCCCATGAAGGGCTCGGAAGTGCTGGCCGGCACGCCGGACGCCTTCAAGGCCCTGTGCAAGGCGGACCTGGAGCGCGCGCAGGCGCAGGTGGCCGCGCTGAAGAAGCTGGATCCGAAGACGAACGGCCAGGGCGTCCTCAAGGCGTACGACGAAGCGCAGACGGCCATCCTCAACGCGGCCAACCGCTCCAGCCTCACGCATGAGGTGCACCCGGACGCCGCCATGCGCGACGCGTCCCGCGAGTGCGAGCAGCAGGTGGACGCGGCCAACGTGGCGCTGTCGCAGGACCGCGGCGTCTACGACGCGCTGTCGCTGGTGGACCTGTCCAAGGAGGACGCGGCCACGCACCACTGGATGGACCGCACGCTGCTGGACTTCCGCCGCGCGGGCGTGGACCGGGACGAGGCCACGCGCGCCAAGGTGAAGACGCTCAACGAGGAGATCCTCAAGCTGGGCCAGCAGTTCGGGCAGAACATCGCGGAGGACACGCGCAGCGTGGCCTTCACGCCCAAGGACCTGGACGGGCTGCCGGAGGACTACAAGAAGGCGCACGCGCCCGGCGCGGACGGCAAGGTGGTCATCACCAGCAACTACCCGGACTACTTCCCGTTCATGACGTACGCGAAGAACGCGAAGGCGCGCGAGAAGCTCTGGCGCACCTACCGCCAGCGCGCGTTCCCCAAGAACCAGGCGGTGCTCGCGCAGCTCATCGAGAAGCGCAACGAGCTGGCCACGCTGCTGGGCTACGACACCTACGCGGCCTTCACGACCGAAACGCGCATGACGCGCACGCAGCAGGCCGCGGCGGACTTCATCGACCAGCTGGCGCAGGCCACGGAGGTTCGCGCGAAGAAGGAGATGGCGGACCTGCTGGCGCGCAAGAAGAAGGACGTGAAGGGCGCCACCGTGGTGGAGCCCTGGGACCAGGACTACTACGAGGACCGGCTGCGCGCGGAGAAGTTCGGGTTCGACTCGCAGGCGGTGCGGCCCTACCTGGAGTACGCGCGGGTGAAGGACGGCGTGATGGGCATCACCTCCAGCCTGTGGGGGGTGGCCTTCCAGCCGGTGAAGGACGCGAAGACGTGGCACACCGACGTGGAGGCGTATGACGTCGTGGACGGCGGCAAGCCGCTGGGCCGCATCTACCTGGACATGCACCCGCGCGACGACAAGTACAAGCACGCGGCGCAGTTCGACCTGGTCACCGGTGAGCTGGACAAGCGGCTGCCGGAAGCCGTGCTGGTGTGCAACTTCCCGCGCCCCGGCGACCTGATGACGCACGACGAGGTGGGGACGTTCTTCCACGAGTTCGGCCACCTGATGCACACCATCTTCTCCGGCCACCAGAAGTGGACGCCCATCTCCGGCATCTCCATGGAGCGTGACTTCGTGGAGACGCCGTCCATGCTGCTGCAGCAGTGGGCGGAGCAGCCGGAGGTGCTCAAGAGCTTCGCCAAGCACCACGAGTCCAACGAGCCCATCCCCGCGGAGCTGGTGGAGAAGCTGCGCGCGTCGAAGGAGTTCGGCCTGGGCCTTTACGCGCGCCGGCAGCTGTTCCTCTCCGCGGTCAGCCTCCAGTACTACTCGCGCGCGCCGGGCTTCGACACGTCCGCGGTGCTCTCCGAGCTGCAGAAGAAGCTGTCGCCCTTCCGCCACGAGTTCCGCGACGGCACCCACTTCGAGCTCGCCTTCGGGCACCTGGATGGGTACTCGGCCGCGTACTACACGTACCTCTGGTCCTCCGTCATCGCGAAGGACCTGGAGTCGAAGTTCCAGGAGAACGGCTACCTGGACCGCGACACGGCCATGCACTACCGCAAGACGGTGCTGGAGCCCGGCGGCTCCAAGCCCGCCGCGGAGCAGGTGAGGGACTTCCTCGGCCGGCCGTACGGCTTCGAGGCCTACCGCGCGTACCTCGACGGCTCCGCGAAGACGACGGGCACCGCGAAGGAAACGAAGTAGCGCGGTTGCTTCCCTGGAAGCGGGCCGCGTCCTTCAAGCCCGCTTCCGGGAGTACGGCGCCGCCTGACCCGCCCTCGAGGGCAGGAGTCGGCGCGCGGTGCCCTTCCGGTCCCCGGGCCCCGCCCGGTCGCGGAACTCCCCTTCCCTTTCAAGTCCCGCGCGCATGCCCATCTCCATCCCGGGGACGGAGCCTGGCGTCGGCCTGTCGTCACGCCGTGGCTGGTGAGGGTCTTGCTTTGGAGCGCGCTCGCCGGGGCCCATTCGCGGCTCGGAGGAGGCGTGCGCGCGGTGACGGCCTGCGGTCGGAGATGGCGGAGGGTGGGCCTCGCGGCGATGGCGGTGGTGCTGGCCGCAGGCTGCGACGATTCACTTCCCAAGGCGCGGGTGCTGCCAGGGCCGGACGCGCCCGTGGATCCGCAGGACGCGCAGTGCCGCTCGGCGGCGCGAGACCCGGGCCGCGTCACGCTGCACCGCCTCAACCGCGCTGAATACAACAACACCGTGCGCGACCTCTTGGGCGACACGGGTTCGCCCGCGAGCAACTTCCCGCCGGACGACCACGGCTTCGGCTTCGACAACAACGCGGACGTGCTCAGCATGTCCCCGCTGCTGATGGAGAAGTACTCCCACGCGGCGGAGGCGCTGGTGGAGGCCTCGTGGACGCGAGGCGCGTTCAATGCGTGCGTGCTCGACCCCGCCCAACCGGAGGCGTGCGCGCGCGAGCTGCTCAAGCCCTTCGCGCGCCGCGCCTGGCGCCGACCCGTCACTCCGGAAGAAGTGGAGCGGCTGGTCGCGTTCGTCGCGCTGGCCCGGCAGCAGGGCGACACGCCGGAGGTGGGCGTGAAGCTGGCGCTGCGCGCGGTGCTGGTGTCGCCGCACTTCCTCTTCCGCGTGGAGCTGGACCCCGCCCCCACGTCCACGGTGCCGCACACCGTGAGCGACCTGGAGCTGGCGAGCCGCCTGTCCTACTTCCTCTGGAGCAGCATGCCGGATGAAGCGCTGCTGCAAGCGGCGGAGGGCGGCCACCTGCACGAGCCGGAGGTGCTGGAGGCACAGGTGCGGCGCATGCTGGCGGACCCCAAGGCCCGCGCGCTGGTGGACAACTTCGCGGGGCAGTGGCTCTACACGCGCGCGCTCGACTTCTCCCAGCCGGAGTCGCGCTACGGCTTCGACGAACCGCTGCGCGAGGCCATGCGCCAGGAGATGCAGCTCGTCTTCCAGGAGTTCGTCACCGGGGACCACCGCCTCAAGGACCTGCTGGACGCGCCCTTCACCTACGTGAACGACCGGCTCGCTTCGCACTACGGCCTGCCCAAGCCCGGCACCCCCGCGATGACGCGCGTGGAGCTGAAGGACCACCCGGAGCGCGCGGGCCTGTTTGGAAAGGGCGCGCTGCTCACCGTCACCGCCAATCCGGACCGCACGTCGCCGGTGAAGCGCGGCGTCTGGGTGCTGGAGCAACTGCTGTGCAAGGGGCCGCCCCCGCCACCGCCCGAAGCGGGCGGACTGGCCCCGGCGGTGGACCCCACGCTCAACATCAAGGCGCGCATGGCACGGCACCGCGTGGACCCCACCTGTTCGGGCTGTCACACGCTGATGGATCCGCTGGGCTTCGGCATGGAGAACTTCGACCCGGTGGGCCGCTGGCGCACGAAGGAGGAAGGCGGCGCGGTGGTGGACCCCAGCGGCGAGCTGCCCGGGGGCAAGGCGTTCAACGGCGTGACGGAGATGCGCGCGGTGGTGAAGCAGGACCCGGACCTGTCCGCGTGCATGACGCGCCACCTGCTCACCTACGCGCTCGGACGCGGCGCGGAGGCAGAGGACCGCTGCACCGTGCGCGACATCTCCCAGCAGGCCGAGACCCGGGGCGGCCGGCTCACCGACTACATCCTCGCCATCGTCCGCAGCGACGCGTTCCTGCAACGGCGTGGTGAAGCGGAGGGACAAAAGCCATGAGTCACCCTTCCCTCTCCCGCCGGACGCTCCTGCGAGGCATGGGCGCGCTGATGGCGCTGCCGCTGCTGGACGTCATGCGCCCGCGCACGGCCCGCGCCGCCACGCCGGCCCCGCGCCGCTTCGTGGCCTTCTACACACCCTGCGGCATCCACATGCCCAAGTGGACGCCCGGTGGTGAGGGCGCGAACTTCTCCCTGACGCCCACGCTCGCGTCGCTGGCGCCGGTGAAGGGGGACCTGCTGGTGCTGAGCGGCCTGGACAACCTGCCCGGCAGGCCGGACGGCGACGGCCACCACGCCGCCGCGACGTCCGCGTTCCTGTCCTGCGTGAAGGCGCGCAAGACGGAGGGCACCAGCATCCGCACCGGCATCTCCATGGACCAGGTGCTGGCGAACGCGGTGGGCACGGCCACGCGCTACCCGTCGCTGGAGCTGGGCATCGACCAGGGCAAGGGCATTGGCAACTGCGACTCCGGCTACGCTTGCCCATACGCGAACAACATCGCGTGGGCGGGGCCGTCCACGCCCGTGCCCAAGGAGACGAAGCCTCGCGCGGCCTTCGAGCGGCTCTTCGCGGACTTCGACCCGAACGTCACGCAGGCGGAGCTGGCGAAGCGCAAGGCGTACGGCCTGAGCATCATCGACGCCGTGCGCGACGACGCGAAATCGCTCCAGGGGAAGCTGGGCACCACGGACAAGCGCAAGCTGGATGAGTACTTCACCGGCGTGCGCGAGCTGGAGCTGCGCGTGAACGCGATGGACGGCACCGGCCCCACGTGCGGCGCCGCGGTGACGCCCGCGGACAGCGACGACGTGCGCGAGAAGACGAAGGCGATGCTGGACCTCATCGTGCTCGCGTTCCAGTGCGACCTGACCCGCACGTGCACCTTCATGCTGGGCAACGCGCGCAGCCAGCGCGTGTATTCGTTCCTGGGGCTGTCCGGCGAGCACCACACGTACTCGCACCACCAGCGGGTCCAGGCCAACTACGACGCGCTGGCCAAAATCGACAAGTGGGAGGTGGAGCAGTTCTCGTACCTCCTCCAGCGCATGAAGGGCGTGCAGGAGGAGGGCGGGACGCTGCTGGACCACAGCGCCGTGTACTTCTCCAGCGAGCTCGCCGACGGCAACATGCACGAGCACAAGAGCCTGCCCATCCTGCTCGCGGGCCGCGCGGGCGGAGCCATCTCACCGGGCCGTCACATCCGCTATGGGGGCCAGCCGCTGGCGAACCTCTACATCGCCCTGCTCGGCATGTTCGGCGTGTCCACGACGTCCTTCGGCGACGACGGCACCGGGCCACTCCCGGGCCTGGGCGCGTAGGGCAGGAAGGGGCTCGGGCCCCTCGGGGGCAGCCTGCCCGGTTCGGTTCTCCTGCACGCGGGGCCCAGGTGCGGAATGATTCCGCGCATGGCACTTCCTGTGTTCCGTCGCGGGCTCGCCGTGTTGCTGCTGGCCCCGTTGCTTGGCTGTGGTTCCAGCGCGAACGCGCAGCGCCCCGTCTCCGCCTCCACGAAGAAGGCCGCGGCCACCGCCGCCGCGCGCAAGGCAAATACGGCCACGCCCGCGCCTACCGAGGGCACGCGCAAGCCGATGCCGACCGCCGCGGAGTTGAAGCGCGACATGGTGGCCGCGCACAACGAGGCGCGGTCGAAGGCCTCGCGTCCCACGCCGAAGCCGGCGCTGCCCGCGCTCACCTGGTCCGACGAGGCGGCGCGCAAGGCGGAGGCCTACGTGAAGGAGTGCCGCTTCGAGCACAACCCGGACCGGGGCAGCTTCGGAGAGAACCTGGCCGCCGCGACGCCGGACACCTGGAACACCGCGCAGGTGGTGAAGGGCTGGGCGGACGAAGCCGCTGACTACGACTACGCCTCCGGCAAGTGCAAGGCCGGGAAGATGTGCGGCCACTACACGCAGGTGGTGTGGCGCACCACGAAGGCGGTGGGCTGCGCGACGCGGCTGTGCACGAAGAACTCGCCCTTCGGCGGGAACGTGAAGACGTGGCAGCTCTGGGTGTGCAACTACGCGCCGCCGGGCAACTGGGTGGGCGAAAAGCCCTACTGAGCCGCGAGCGTGATGACCTCGATGCCGTCCGCCGTGCCCACGGCGAAGCGGCGGTTCGCGGCGTCCAGCGCGAAGTGCGGCGGGGGCGGCAGGTGGTGACGGATGCTGGCCAGCACCTTCCCCGTGTCCAGGTCCTCCCAGCGCTGCACGACGCGGCCGGTGGAGCGCGCCACCAGCTTCGGGTGACCGAAGAAGTCCACGATGTGCTCCGCGTCCACGACCATCAGCGGGCCCGCGGGCTCCTCCAGCTCCACCTCCGACAGCACCTTGCGCTCCGGCAGCGAGTACGTGCCCAGGGAGAAGGTGTCGCCGTCGCGGGACTCATCCACGCGGACGAACACGAGCGTGTCCTTCACTCCAAAGGCGACGGACGTGAGGAAGATGCCGTTCTCCACGCCGTCCATCAGCGCGGCGCTGTCCAGCGACGCGGGCTCCTCCAGCGCGCGGGGCACGTCGAACACCGACGCCGCGTCCACCGGGTGCCAGATCCACCCCGCGCTCGCCAGGTAGCGCCCGTCCGGGCTGAACTGGAGCCGCGAGTGGAAGATGTCCGTCGGGGTGTTGTCGCGCTTCGTGAGGCGCTCGCCCGTGGCGGCGTCCTCCAGCTCCACCACGCAGTACGACTCCGGGCAGTGCGCCAGCAGCGTGCGTCCACTGGGGAGCGTGTGCAGGGCCACGGGATAGTCGTGGGTGTTCGCGTGGTAGAAGTCCCGCGTCAGCTGCCGGACCACCTCCGTGCCGTCGAGCAGCAGCCCCGTGGTCCCCAGCGATTCGTACAGCACGCTGTAGCGGCCGTCCGGGGACATCACCGCCCGGTCGAAGCGGTACGAGTAGCGCACGTGCGGGTCGAAGGTGGTTCCATCCAGGTGGTAGCGCACCACGCCACCCACCGGGTCCACCAGCGCGTCGCCGCTCCAACACAGGGAGCTGACGGCGCCGGGGGTCTTCAAGGTCTGTCTCTGGAAATCCATGGCGCCGGGGACGGGGGTGCCCGGCGCGGCCTGACGGCCCGCCCGGCTTCAGGCGGGGATCATCGTCAGCAGCTGCTGGGCCTTCGCGCGGAGCTCCTTGTCACCACCCTGGAGCACCTGCTGCGCGTGGTGGCGGGCCTTCGCCGGCTCCCCCAGGCGCAGCGCCAGCGCCAGGTTGAAGTGCGTGGTGGGGTCCTCGGGGTGCGCCTCCAGCACCGGCGCCAGGACGCTCGCGGCGAGCGCCGGGCCTTCCTGCGGCACGTGCTCCAGGTAGTGCACCGCCAGGTCGTTGGGCGCGCCCGTGTCCGAGGGCGCCCGCGCGACGGCCTCTTCCAGCAGCGTGCGCACCCGGCCGCGCTGGCCCGCGACGTCCAGCGCCCGCGCCAGCTGCCGGCGGGCTTCCACCGACTCGGGGTCGCGCTGGAGGACCTCCTCGAAGAGGGGCACGGCCTCCGTCAGCTTGCCGGCGAGCAGCGCGGCCATGGCGTGCAGGCCGATGAAGTTGGGGTTCTCCGGCGCCAGCTGGCGCAGCCGCAGCGCGGCGGCCAGGGCGTTCTGCGTGAGGCCCCCGAGCAGCGACAGGTTGAAGATTTCTTCCCAGAGGACCGCGTCGTCCGACGCCAGCGTCAGCGCGTCCCGCAGCTCCTGAAGCGCGAGCCCCAGGTCCCCCGTCTCCAGATACGCCCGCGAGCGCTCCCACTGCGCGCGGTAGGACTCCTTGACCATCGTGCCCCTCAACCCCGGAACATCTTGTGGAACAGCCGCATGAACATGCCCGACTTGGGCGCGGTCTCCGGGCGGCCGGACTGCTGCTGCTGCGCCTCCGACTGGAGGTCCAGCTTCATCTTCAGCTTCTTGAGGTCCGGGTCGATGGAAAAGGTGCTGAACTCATCGTTCCCTTCAAGGGCTGTCTGGATCTTCCGCGCGCGGGATTCGTCTTGGCTCATGTCGCGTCTCCTGACCGGACGCTTACCCTACCACGGGGTCCCCGCCCCTCCCCATCC